>JALSLS010000112.1 GCA_026988195.1 Methylomonas sp. | reverse complement strand
TTCATGAAAGTTAATGCCTGAAAAGGAGCTGAAAGCAATATTTTGAATGCCTTCAGTTGCTCCAAATAGGGTGAAAGATGCTTGATTTGCTGTGTTATCAGTTACTGACAAAACAAAGTTAGAATTTGCCTGATCATTGCTTAGGATATCTAAAGCAAAAACAGAGTTATTAACACTTTCTATTAGATCTATTCCTACTGTACTGTCCCAGCTAATGGTACTTGTCGCACTTGTTAGAGCATTTGTACTGTGGGCATAGAAACCTAGAGCAGAAATAATATCTACTTTGGCGTTATATCCTTGTTTAATGATGCTGACAGTTCTCCCACCGCCGAAAGCGGAAGAAGAAGTCTGGTAAACATCGGAGGTATCAGCAAGCAAATGCATTGATCCATCAGAAAAATCATCAATAAGCGTTGCATTTGCAGAGCTTGATATAAAGCTCAGAACTAATGTTAAAGCTAAAATATATTTATTCATCTGTCAGTCCTCATTAAAAATTAAAGGCTAGTGCGACGGTTAAAACCCAATGCAACAATTCCCATGGCTAATAAAACTAAAACTGAAGGGGTAGGAACGGTACTGATAGAGTTAAGAGTAAGGTCAGAAGCTGTACCACCTACAATGGTTAATGAAATATCAGTAATCTGAAGAAAATCAATATTTGACGAAAATAAAGATAAGGCAATAAATTGAACACCAACACCGGCACCCGAGAGGGTGTAACTACCAGTATTACTCAATAGGTCGGTAACTGATAGAATTAAATCTATATTCCCTTGGTCAATACTAAGAATATCCAAAGCAAAATTGGTTGTAGATCTCCCTTCAATTAAATCTACCCCTAAAGCTGAAGACCATGAAATTATGCTGGTTGCGCTTGTTAAAGCATCGGCACTGTGGGCGTATATTCCAGGAGGAGCTATCACTGTTGCATTAGCTCCTAAAGCGCCATTCTTTGTTATGTTAATGGTTCTACTGCCCCCAAAAGTAGAAAGAGCTGTTGTTGAAGAAGTTGATGCGCTTGTAGCCGTCGTACTGCTGCTAATATCTGCAGTCATAGACTCTTGATCAAAATTATCAATCATGGCGGCGTTTGCTGTTACAGTCGTTAAGCTTGCAACTAATAAAGAAGCGAAAAAAAATTTATTCATTTGTAAATCCTCGTCTAAACCAAAGTCATTACGGAGTCTTCCGTATTTAAATTTACGACCCAGCTATCTCATCTAACGAGACCTGAAGCTTTCCGGCCCTACTTCACAGCAGGTGTGGCGATATGATTACCTTGATAATCATATTTCATTGGTAGCAATGATAATGCCAACTATGGATAGGCTTGAAATATGGTGGTTTTCATCTAGAATAATGAGCATGAGCTGACAATTTTGTCAGTCTTTCGGACGGTTATGGCAGAGCAGAGCACACTTGTCATGTCTATTTTGCAAACGGGTATCATTACACTTATGTCTGAAAACTCCATTTCACTAGAATCCTTGTTAGAAACCCATGAATTGCCCTTTGTGATTATTGATGCATCGTTAACTATTGTGGGGTTGAATAAAGCATGGGAAAAACGGCATACTGTTTGCAAGGAAGAGTTAATTGGAAAAGCTTGTTGTCAAAATGCTCCCAACTGTAGACATGGGGAATTATTTAAGAAATTAGAACCTTATATTTCAACTGAAATAGTCAATGAGAAATTACAGCAAACAGTAAAAGGTTATCCTTTGCTTGATCATAATGGCACTGTGTTTTTGGGGGAGAGTATTGTTCAGAGTCATGCCCGATTAGGGCCTGGTACGTCTTCTAAGATGATAGGGTCTAGTGCAATTTTTAGCCAGTTTCAGAATAAATTATTAAAAGCGGCTAAAACCCAAGCACCTATATTTTTAGCAGGTGAGACAGGAACGGGTAAAGAAGTAGCCGCTGAATTTATTCATAAGCATTCTAAACTTGCTGATCAAGATCTTGTTGTTGTTGATTGTACTGTGTTAACGGAAGCATTGTTTGAAAGTGAGTTGTTTGGACATGAAAAGGGAGCTTTTACAGGGGCTACCGGAGTAAAAAAAGGTTTGTTTGAAATTGCAGATAAAAGCACTTTATTTTTAGATGAAATTGGTGAGCTACCTCTTTCTCAGCAACCCAAATTATTAAGAGCGCTTGAAACTGGACAGTTTAGGCGAGTGGGAAGTAACAAAGCATTACAGTCGAATGTTCGTATTATTTGTGCAACACATAGAAACCTTGTTGAAATGGTTAAAGCGGGAGAATTTAGAGAAGACTTATTTTATAGGTTATCCGTGTTTCCTGTTCAAATTCCAAGTTTACGAGAGCGCTTAAAAGATATTCCGGCATTAACCGATTATTTTTTAAAGCAATTTGGACGCAGAGATGAGCAGGAATATAGTATTAGCAAGGAGGCATTGATTAAACTGTTACAACATCAATGGCCAGGCAATATTAGAGAATTACGAAATTGTCTGCAACTGGCTTGTAGTTTATGTGATAACCAACATATCGAGGAAGGTGATATTTCTTATATGCAGTCGATTAATATGCTGGAACCAGAGCCCTATATGATGAAGAGTCAAGAGGCTCCTATAAAAGTAAACCCTTTACAACAAATGGAAAGGGATGTTATTCAGACATTATTGCAAAAGCACCAAGGCAACCGGAAACTTATTGCTGCGGAAATGGATGTTAGTGAACGGACGCTATATCGTAAATTAAAACGTTTTGGATTAAATTGAGCAGGCTGAGAATATGAAACCCTCATTAATTAACTGGACTTTCAGCTGCATAGACTCGGGAAATGCAATCATAGCACCACCAAACGATTTAAGGGCAGCGATAGCTGAAATCAAAGAGTTACCTCCTTTACCTGGGGTAGCGGCAAGGATTATGCGGCTTGCAGCAGATCCTTTATCCGACGCTAAAAAATTAGCAGCCATTGTTGAAATGGATCCATTATTAACCACACAGGTAATTCGCTGGGCTAGCTCTTCCCTATATGGCTACAAAGGGAAAATTAGTAGTGTTCAAGATGCTATTAATCGGGTGCTAGGGTATCAGTTTGTATTTGACCTGGTTTTGGGCTTGTCTGCCTTATCCCCGTTAAAAGCGCCTACAGAAGGAGTGATAGGCACTCGTTGTTTTTGGACTCAAGCTTTAGCTAGTACTCATTTAATGCGAGGGTTAAATGAACTGCTTCCTGTAGAGCAAAAGACTGATGAGCAAACTGTTTTTTTTGTTGCCTTAATGCATAATATTGGTTTTCCATTATTAGGCGATCAGTTTAAAAGTGAGTTTGACATCTTGTCGGGCTTGATTGAAGCTAACCCAAGTTTAAATTTGCCTAAGTTAGAAAACTTTGCTTTTGGGGTTAATCATTGTGAACTAGGGAGTTGGTTGTTAACTAACTGGAATATGCCGCAAGCGGTCATTGATGTTGTTTATCACCATCATAACCCACATTATAGGGGGGATAACTACCAACTAAACTTACTGACCTATCTAAGTGATAGTCTTTTGGCATCCATTAATATAGGTGATGCTCATGAAGAAATAGAACGTGAAGCTGTTGTTAAAGCGTTAAATTTAAATGTTTCCGAGGTCACCGAATTATTAGCAAAAGTGGAAAAGCAATTGGATGATATTAAAAATATGGTCAAAATTTGTATCAATACGGCTAGCTAAGAGTCTTGCTCTGCTTAATAAAAAGGATATCCCCGCCTTTTTCTAAGTAATTATAATATAATGGCTAATTCACTCAAAAAAGAGTGGGTCAATTATAAAAAT
>JALSLS010000111.1 GCA_026988195.1 Methylomonas sp. | reverse complement strand
GAACATGTGATGTGTAAAAGCCTGCTCAGTGTTGATTGGCAAGGATACGTGTATGATTGCGATTTTAATCAAATGCTAGAAATGCCATTGACAGGGAAGGTGACGCATTTAAGTCAATTATTGAAAAAAATGCCCGAAGGTATCGCAATCACGGTTGCTGACCATTGTTATGGCTGTACCTCAGGGCAGGGATCTAGTTGTACTGGCTCTTTGATGTAAGGAGTTGTTTCCTGTAACGACAGGTGAATAAAATTTACTCGCATTAAGGTGTATTATGCTTAGTTTGGATTTAAGTTTGTTCGCCAGTTCATTCAAAAACAATACAGTAATTTTCCAGCGGCTAGCAGCCTCGTAACCTATTGATTTATAATTTTCTTAATACTGTGTAAGGAGGTATTTATAAACCTGACTACGAATAAGTAAATTAAACTCAAAAAGTTAATATTTCATCTATACTTAAATAATCTAGGAATATAAATACTTCAACCTTACTTTCACAAAATGTTAAAAAAACCTTGTTGTTTTATACCGCTCATTTCTGCGCTAATGGGACTATTATTTCCGATAGGTTCAATTATCTTTTTGTTATTTTACACTCAAAAAAACTTATCCCTCGCGACAATTCAGCAGTTCCATAACACTCAGCCTTTACTCATTATTATTTGGTTAGCCCCTTTAATATTAGGTGCTTACGGTTATATCTTAGGTAAGTTTGCAATGAAAATAAAAGAGCAAAGCAAGAGTGAATATATCCAAAAAACAACCTTGGAAACTATATTTAATACTGTCGCAAGTGCTATTATTTCCATCGATCAAAAAGGTATAGTGACCAAATTTAATAAGGCGGCAGAAAGAATTTTTGGTTATACCGCCCGTGAAGTTGTCGGAAAAAATATAAAAATGTTAATGCCTGAGAAAATTGCCTCGCAACATGACCAATATTTAAAAAATTATTTATTATATAGACAGGAAAACATTATTGGTAAGCAAAGAGAGGTTGAGGCACGCCACAAGGATGGAACTCATTTCCCTGCCACACTGAAAGTCAATATACTAAATTTACAAGGTACCCTCCATTTTACCGGCGTGATTGATGATATTAGCGAAACGAAAAATATCATGGCTCAACTTAATCAAGCTCAGAAAATGGAAGCAATGGGTCAGTTAGCCGCTGGAATTGCGCATGAAATAAACACACCTATACAATATATTGGTGATAATCTACATGCGTTAAAGTCGAATTTTGATGAATTACAGGCTTTAATTTTAAAAAGTAAACATAAATTTACTGAGTTCTCAGCAGACTTGCAGCAGGAATGGAATGATTGGGAGGAGCAATTCGATACCCATTTCATTCTACATGATACCCCTTTTGCGATTAAGCAATCCTTAGACGGAATAGAAAAGGTATCTGGAATCGTACAAGCTATGAAAGTTTTCTCACATACCAATAATCAAGCCACCTCCTTTGCTAATCTAAATGAAATACTAAAAAATACGCTCACTATCAGCAAAAATGAATATAAATATATTGCCGATATTGAAACCAATTTTGCCAGCGATTTGCCGGATGTAGAATGTTATGCCAATGAACTCAATCAGGTACTACTTAACTTAATCGTAAATGCGGCTTATGCCATTGAAGAGAAAAAATCAGGGCAAGGTTTAATAAAAATTACCACAGAAAAACAACAAGATACTATTTATATCAAAATACAAGATAATGGAACAGGTATTCCTAAAGCCATACAAGACAAGGTTTTTAATCTCTTTTTTACTACTAAAGAGGTGGGTAGAGGAAGCGGCCAAGGTTTGAGTATTGCTCATAAAATTATTGTCGAAAAACATCAAGGAAAGTTTTACTTCGATTCCATAGAAGGAAAAGGGACAACTTTTCACATTATATTGCCTCTTAATCTAGCTAAAACAAATCCCCTTACTTAAACCAATGACATTAAAAAATATTATATTTGTTGATGACGATATGAACATAACCAACGGCATTAAACGTTCACTGAGGCGTGAGCGTGATAAATGGAGGACATTTTATGCCGTATCTGGTAGGGAAGCACTCCAGATCATGGAGCAAAATCAAATCGACTTAATCGTAACCGATATGCTAATGCCGGATATGCGCGGTGATGAATTATTACAACAAGTCTCTGAATACTACCCAGCGACTGTACGTATTATACTCAGTGGTTATGCGGATGAAGCAACCTTAAAAAATGCAATGAGAGTCGCTCATCAGTATCTAAGCAAACCCTGTAGTTTAGAATTATTAAAAGAAACCATCGCTCAAGTTTTTAAAATTCAGTCATGTATCTATAACCCACTTATTATTAATAGTTTAGGCGATATTAATCAACTGCCTAGTTTACCTAGTATTTATCATGAATTAAAACAAGAAATTAGCAATCCCAATAGTACATCACAAAGCATTGCTGATATTTTTACACATGATATTGCGCTATCAGCTAAACTTCTACAGCTTGTAAACTCCTCTTATTTTGGGCTTAACCGAAAAGTTTCTAATTTAGTTGAAGCTGTTAATTTGATAGGTATTACGCAAGTTACTAGTTTAGTGCTGAATACCTTTATTAAAGAGTCTTTTGCTGTGCACAACAGTAAATACTCTCTATATTTGGACTCTATCTCTAGTAACTCACTACGTACTGCAGCGCTAGCCAAGAAAATCTCCTTTGCTGAAAATCAACAAGAAGACCGGCCTGATCAAGCTTACCTTGGCGCACTACTACATAATATGGGTTTGTTAATTTTTATGTCTAAATTACCTGAAAAGTTCGACATGCTACTCACAGAGTTGGAACAATCAAACACGCCCGTAATCGAATTGGAAAAACAAATTTTTGGCTTCACACATGCTGAAGCTGGTGCTTATGTATTGGGACTATGGAAAATACCACCTAGAGTTATTGAATCTATTCTATTGCAATTCTCTCCATATGAAACCGAATATAATGGTGTCAATGCTCTCACGGCTGTTCATGTTTCAGCTACGCTACTAAAACCAGCTACTCCACAGATAAATGACCGTTTGTTTGATATGCATCTTGATACTGCATACCTTGAACGCATTGGTAAACTTGACCGTTTACCTACTTGGGAGAAATTAGCTAAAAAGGTTGCTCAACATGGTGATTAATTAGTTTAATTACACTAAAAATTAGGCTTCAATCATTGACCTCTGTTCGTTTAAAATTATTAACTTGACCGGCTCTATCTACCCTTTTAAACCACTGCCATTAAGTTAAGATAACAAGTAGGACGTGCTGGGGACGAAGCACATCGTTTACAGCTGATGCGCTTCCTGTCGTTAGCACATCCTACAGAAAATTGCTTAACTTAATGGCAGTGACTCTTTTTTAAATCACTAATAATCGACCCTATATGAATCAATGCCCAATAAATCAAAAAGTCCTTTGTGTTGATGATGAACGTAGGTTGCTGGATGGCATTCGGCGCCAGTTACGTAAAGAATTTACTATTGAAATCGCAGAAAGTGCGCAGGAAGGTCTACAAATTTTAGCTTCTAAGGGGTCTTTTGCTTTAGTTATTTCTGATTATAATATGCCAGGTACAGATGGCATTCAATTCCTTAATCAGGTTCATATCTTATACCCAGAAACGGTATTAGTCATGCTAACGGGTAGAGCTGAATTGGACATCGCTATAGAAGCATTACACAAAGGACATATCTCACGCTTTTTGAACAAACCCTGCCCCAAAGAAGTATTGACGCAAACCATCAAGGATGCTTTAGAACAATATCGGCTGA
>JALSLS010000110.1 GCA_026988195.1 Methylomonas sp. | reverse complement strand
ATAAGCGTAAAAAATCTAAAATGAAGAATAAATTACATTATTCGTCCTATAAAAGATCAAGGTGAATCAATTGGTTGCGCTTAACTTAATGACATTGAGCCTGACCCTTTTGTTAACGCTTAAGTTGATTAAAAAAACTAAATAATTTAGTGAAAATATAAGCTGGTTTTTTAAGGTATGCTAATGAGTTGCATCAATTTTAATCAATATTCTAATTTTCTTTTGTCTTGTTGAGTAAGAGTGGGATAAGTTTCTTGTTGCTGACGATTGGCTTTGCTCATTAATTCCACCAATTTCAACCCATTCTCCAAGATTAACTCTAATTGTCGAGTGGCTACGTTGAGTGCTTAATACCCCACTATTTTGCATTTTATCAGACCAGGGTGATACCTCTAGTATAACTTGTGAGCCTGATAAACGGGGTGTTACCAAAAAACCAGTGGATGCCTCAATATACTGAGTATTACTAGAAACTGAGGTGTAACCGATTGGTGATGAATGAATGCTGATGTTGTGAATAGGGTGTATCTTGCCTGTCTTTATAAAAGCAGCCTTTCCATCAAGTGTTTGTATTTGTTGTTGGCTTTCTGAATAACTTGATTTTTTGGCATCTGCAAAACGACCTCGTAAACGACCTGAAAGGCTTGATTTGTTAAGCTGTGAGGTGCCAACTCTAATGTTGGCTGAAGCATTTAGTGAGTCTGCTGTTTTAGAGTTGCTTTGTATAATGGTAATCGTAAGGTTACTGAGTTTTTTATCAAGCTGTTCAATTAGTTTCCTTAGTTCATTTTGTCTGGCTGGGGTGGCTTTAATAATAAGGCTTGCGCCATTAGCAATAAGGTATTCTGAGTTTTCAAGAAGTGGACTGATTAAAGGCTGGAGTTCTGGAGCAAAGCGGTTATTAAGCGGCACTACTTTTATCACCATATCATCAGCAATACTATAAGTGGTAAAAAAAATACTAAAGAATAAAAATAATATTTTAGGCATTGGTTCCTCACTAAGGGGCGATGATTTTATAAAACCCAAAGTTACAGCCAGCAGAACAGAAGGAGAATTAGCCTATCAGTTTTCAGTAGATAAGGAATGTGTATGGAATAACTTCCCGAAATTATAACGTAGGGTTTTTGTTTCAGGTGGAATGATTTCATGAGGCGCATAGCAAGCTACGCAACGAATGAGATCATTCCAACTGGAGCAAAAAGACAAGTTAGAAATCGGGAAGTTGTTTCATGCACGTCCCTAAGCTAATTCTATTAGCGCTCAGCCCCTTCCTTGCGTCCTTAGCCTTTACTTTGCTTTCAACTTAAATCTCTTCATATAGAGCTAAATACTGCTTTGCACTTTTTTCCCATGAAAAATCTTTTTTCATGGCGGCTGTCTGTATTTTTTTCCAAGATTTTTTATCGCTATATAGCAATATGGCTCTTTTAATGGCTTCTAATAAAGCCCCTGGAGTTGCTTGTTTGAATGAAATACCTGTTGCCGTGTTGTTAGCTAGGCTTTTAGGTAAAGCGTCTTCAATAGTGTCGGCTAAGCCGCCAGTTTCTCTTACAATAGGGATTGTTCCATAGCGTTGGCTGTACATTTGATTTAATCCACAAGGCTCAAATCTTGAAGGCATCAGAAAAATATCAACACCGGCTTCAATTTGATGAGCTAGGCCTTCATTATAGCCAATGGTGACAGATATTTTTTTAGGATAGAGTCTGGCAAAGTCGAGTAATTTTTGTTCAACACTTTTATCACCGCTACCTAACAATACAAATTGTAATGGCATATTAACCATTTCTTGTAGGCAATCTAGAATAAGGTCAATTCCTTTTTGATCCACAAGTCGACTAATTAACCCAAACAAGGGGACGGATTTGTTCACCGGAAGAGAAGATCTGGCCTGCAATGAGGTTTTATTGATTATCTTTTTTTCTAAGCTATCAATGCCGTAGGGTTCACTAATGCTGGTATCCGTTTCTGGGCTCCATTGGTTAAGATCCATGCCATTGATAATGCCGCTTAAAATATCATATTTATGACTTAATAAGCCTTCTAGGCCATAGCCATATTCGGGGGTTTGTATTTCGAGCGCATAGGTTGGACTTACGGTTGTTATTCTATCTGCGTATGCTAAGCCCCCTTTAATAAATGACAGCATTTCATGAAATTCTAGCCCATTAGGGTGCCATAGTTGTCGGGGTAAATTTAGATCTGAAAATACACTTTCAGGAAACATGCCTTGATAGGCCATGTTATGAATAGTAAAAACAGTGGCAGGTTTGTTTCCTTCAATTGATAGCAGAGCAGGAACCAGGCCTGTTTGCCAATCATTACAATGAACAACATCAGCTGACCAGTCTAGGTGGGCTCTATTGGTAGCAACCTCAACGACTATGCGACAAAATAAGGTAAAGCGGTCTGCAATATTGGGCCAGCTATTGCCTGATTCGTCTACGTAGGGGTTTCCTGGCGTGTCAAATAGAGCAGGGCAGTCAACGAGCCAAACGATAACATCACTATCAGGTAGTTTGGTTTCTAAAATATTGGCATCTTGGTTGTTTACTCTAACAGAGCTAATAAACCTAACTTCTTCAGTGTTTTTAATGGACTGGTAGTTGGGTAAGATAATCCTAATATCTTGTGACAATTCAGCAAGTGCGCGCGGCAAACTACCCGCAACATCAGCTAATCCACCTGTTTTAATTAAAGGGTGTACTTCACTGGCTGCAAAAAGTATTTTCTTCATAATTTTAATACAATCCCTGCTAATGGAGGAAGCGTTAAGTTAACTGAGTGGGGTAAATTCATCCAAGGTGTTGGTTCTGACAGAATGGTTCCATTACCTTTATTGCTACCGTTGTAATAACTAGAGTCAGAATTGAATATTTCTGTGTAATTCCCTTCAGCTGGAACACCAATGCGATAATTTTCTCTAACGACTGGGGTAAAGTTCAAAATAACGATGAGGTCTTCGGTTGCTGTTTTACGACGGTAACTAATGATTGAATGGCTGACATCATGACAATCAATCCATTCAAACCCTTCATGCTGAAAATCATGTTGAAATAAAGATGGGTGGCTGGTATACATTTTATTCAGGTCTTTTACCAAGGTTTTCATACCATTGTGTTGAGGGTAGTCTAGAACATACCAATCAAGCCCTTGTTTAAAGTTCCATTCACTTCCTTGTCCAAATTCACAGCCCATAAATAATAACTTTTTACCAGGGTAGGTAAACATAAAAGTATAAAGTAGCCGTAAGTTGGCAAAGCGTTGCCATTCATCCCCTGGCATTTTATTGATCATAGAGCCTTTACCATGAACAACTTCGTCATGAGAAAAGGGAAGGACAAAGTTTTCTGAAAATGCATATAACATTCCAAAGGTTAAATTGTCGTGATGATGCATTCTATGCACGGGGTCTTGTTGCATATATGAAAGCATGTCATGCATCCAGCCCATATTCCACTTCATGGAATAGCCTAGACCTCCAGTCCAAGTTGGGCGAGTGACTTGTGGCCATGAGGTGGACTCTTCTGCAATAACTACTGTACCTGGGTGTTGTTCATGGGTGAGAGCATTCATATGTCTCATAAAGTCAATAGCTTCAAGGTTTTCATTTCCGCCATACATATTGGGTACCCAATCATCAGCTTCGCGTGAATAATCTAAGTAAAGCATTGATGCTACTGCATCAACTCTTAACCCATCGAGGTGAAATTCTTCTAACCAGAAGTTAGCGCTTGCTAGTAAAAAGTTTTTTACCTCATTTCTGCTGTAGTTATAAATGAGAGTGCCCCAATCTCT
>JALSLS010000109.1 GCA_026988195.1 Methylomonas sp. | reverse complement strand
TTCTGGTATTAATAGCAGATATTTCAGAATAATAATCCCTAAACTGACAAGCCTCTACAGTACAACCCGGTGTGTTGTCTTTTGGGTAAAAAAATAATACTAGCCATTGGCTTTGGTAATCAAACAAAGTATGCTTTTTGTTATTATTATCCAGTAAGGAAAAGTCAGGAGCTTTGAGACCTATTTTTAATTTAGACATAATTGGGGCGGTGGGAAAAGTCGTTCAGTTAAAAAACTATTGAAAAAGCACTCTATTTTAGTGGTTTTATTGTGAATGAATTGTAAAGGAAAAACAGTTAGGGAGCTGGAAATAAATAATAGTCCAATATTGGGCAAAAAGACTAGCAAGACTGGATGATTATTTTTTTCATCTCCCTTGGATGTGAAACAAGCAAAGCTAATAACTGTGTACCCATGTAAACGTTGTAAGGCGCAAAAAAATACAGATGTTTGATTTTTTATTAAAGCAACCCACAGAACCCTCTAAGCACTCCCTGCTATTTAATAATTTATTGGAAAAACGCTATCAAGAACTGGTTGTAAGGCATCATATCCATAGTGATGCTGCTCAAATTCAAGTTTTAGGTCATTTACAACATCTTTTAGATAATATTTCCGCGCAAGTGGGAAGAAAAAATCAATTAGATTTTAGCCTGCTACTTTCACCCTCTCAAAACAAAACTAAAAGCCTCTATATATTTGGTGATGTAGGCCGTGGAAAAACCATGTTAATGGATGTTTTTTTTGAGGCATGTCCGATTAAACAAAAGCGACGAGTACATTTTTATGCCTTTATGCAAGAAGTACATGACTTTATACATCAATGGCGAAAACATAATACCGATGACCCCTTACTATCCCTAGCCAAAAAAATAAGGCAGGACTCTCTACTCTTATGTTTTGATGAATTTCATGTCACCGATATTGCCGATGCCATGTTGTTATCAAGATTATTTACTCAATTAATCAAACAAGGTGTTATTTTTGTCGCAACGTCAAATCAACACCCCGACGATTTATATAAAAATGGCTTACAAAGGGCTCTTTTTCTACCCTTTATTGACTTATTAAAACAATCAGCAGAAGTTTTAGAGTTGCTTGCAAAGGAAGATTATCGCTTAATGTACTTTAAGTCGATGCAAACAGTGTTTTTTGTTGGAGATGCTGAAGAAGGCGATGTTTTTTTAAAGCATCGCTTTAATGAGTTAACCAATAATGGCAGCACTGAGCTAAAAGTATTGCAAATAAAATCAAGAACGATTCCATTCTCTAAAGTTCATGGCGATATTTTATTCTCATCGTTTAGTGAGCTTTGTGGCAGGACGTTAGGTCCAGTAGACTACTTGGCAGTTGCAAATGAGTTTAATACAATACTAATAGCCAATATTCCCGCTTTAACTGAAGAAAATAAAGATCAGGCCAGAAGGTTTGTGACCTTAATTGATTCTCTATACGAAAAAAACGTGAAATTAATTTGTACCTTGGCGCAATCACTTGAGACTTTTTATTTTAAAGATAAAGATTTTGACTTTAAGCGGACTCAATCAAGGTTGATTGAGATGCAATCAGAGAAATACTTTCAGCGTAAGCATTTGGGATAGTGTTTTTCTTGTAGATCTATAGAGAGAAGTGACTATTCAGCATCTTTAGTGTAATATTTTGTAGAAGCGTCCGCCCCCGGCGCGATTATAATAATGCTCTTTTCTCTAAAACTTTCAATTACCTTCGCGCCGACTAGTGCATGGATGCACGTAGGTAGAGCAATGCAGGAGCAATTGCCGAGGGCGTACGCTCCTACATTATCATTGTCTACTCAAAAGTTGAGGAGTTACACAGAGACTGGCTTATATTGAGAAATAATAATCATAAGACCTTTGTGTCGCTTTATAGCGACACAAATAATAAAGGGGAATTTAAAGCAAGGAGTAGGGTAAAAGCCAGTAAGGTAGGCGGGTTATTTATTTCTGGTTACCTAAGGAACGTGCATGAAACAACTTCCCGATTTCTAACTTGTCTTTTTGCTCCAGGTGGAATGATCTCATTCGTTGCGTAGCTTGCTATGCGCCTCATGAGATCATTCCACCTAAAACAAAAATCCTACGTTATAATTTCGGGAAGTTATTCCATACACGTTCCTAAGTAAAGGTATCAAGTAAATAGGTTTTATTATTTTTGAAAGAGAGTTGTCAAAAAAGCTATTTAAAAGTTTGTTATTTAATAATGTCGTTAAATGATGACACTTTTGAGTGCTGAAATTGTTTTGAGTTCATTAAAATTTAATATTGCAGTGCTATATTTCTATAGGTGAAGCAAAAATAGGTTGTTAAATATCCTTTATGAATATTGGCACATTTAATGCTTTGGTTTGTAATTCACTGGACTCATAAATGAAGAAGGGGATTTTTTTTGCTTAAATTTTCATGGTGAATGAATTTAAAACGTTTTTTTACTTTGTTATAAACCTATCAACCTACCTTAAATCTTATGTTTGATAATTATTTTGAAGTTTTTTTAGCTGATACAGAAGAAAGTAGAAATATCCATTATAGTATTCGATACCAAGTATATTGTGAAGAAATGGGGTTTGAAAATAAGCTTGATTTCCCAACAGAAATGGAGTTTGATGAGGATGATGCGAAGTCAGTACATTTTATTGTTAGGAATAAAGTGACCAAAGATTGGATTGGGGCAATGCGCCTAATCAATAAGAAGGGTGGTTTATTGCCAATCGAACAATCATGTGAAATTGATGAAGGAATTAGCACCAACGATATTTTTAAATCAGTTGAAATATCACGCTTATGCCTTGTAAAAGAAGTAAGGAAGGGAAATCCGCCTATCGGAGAAATGGAAAATATAAAAAGGCAACAAGGTGACACACCTCAGGTTGAGTTAAATCGATTGATTATTTGGGGGCTATTTTACGCAGCTGTTAATTATGGCCGTAAGAATAGAATAAGTAATAGTTATTTTATGACAACTAAAGTTCTAGCTCGGGTATTAACAAGGGCTGGGTTAAACTTAATAAAAGTTGGTGGCTCTTGTCAGCATAAAGGTGAGAGGTTTCCATTTAAAATGAATACTGAAGAAGTGTGCAAAAGTGATGTATGGAAAAATAAATGTAGTTATGGATATAGTTTGTTTTCAGAGATTAAATCAGCTAAAGCCGCATAATTAAACCTTTTCCTGGTTACCCATGAGCTTCCGCCATTTAAAAAAAGCGAACATTGCAACCTCGTCATTCCTGTATTCTCTTAGCAGGAATCTAGTTTACTGAAAATGGATCCCCGACAAAAGACCTCGGGGATGACGCGTGGCACAAGGGTTTATTCTTTTTCCATATGATTTGGCGGAAACTCATAGGTAATCAGGAACCTTTTTATGAAATAACACCTATATTAATAGAGAGAGGCTACACTCTCTATATCTTCAATATGGTATGTTGCTAACATGTCATATCCTTTCTTTTAAAGCCCAGCCAACTTTATTTAAATTTAATGTAACTCCTTAATCCCCCTTTGAAAAAGGGGGATTAAGGGGGATTTGTCTAATAAAATCCCCCCTAACCCCTCTTTTTCAAAGAGGGGGAACTGAACGGTTACAATTTAATTAATATAAAGTTTAGCTTGGGTTTCTTGTATAAAAAAACTTTTCCTCTAGAATATACTTAGTACAAAGTATATTACCCTACATTCCGCACCTATAAATTTAAAATTAGATATTTTATAATCCACACCACACAAAGCTAATATTTTAAGGAAAATACCATCGCTGCCCATATCGAAACTGGCTCAATGCAGGCACCAGCACTTT
>JALSLS010000108.1 GCA_026988195.1 Methylomonas sp. | reverse complement strand
TTCCTGTTTATCCACATATAGCGTTAAGGCTCGCTCCCCAACAAGTTCAAGTTGCCTTTCTTTTCCGGTCTCATCAAAACCAATGACAGATTTAGAAAACCCTAACCCTGCATCAGATATTTCAGGTTTAGTTACTTGAGTCATGCTTTCCTTTCTCCAATAAATTTAATTCAGATAAGGTATTTATGTTTAAAAAAACATCGGCCATTTGACTAAAATCAACTTTTATTAAGTTATGCTGTTCGAGCCATAAATCAATTTTTCGACCGCCCTGCTCTAAATATTGTTTTAAACTTGATTGTAATGAAGTTTTTAAAGCTAAAAAAACAGGGTGAATACGTTCACCATCAAAAGCCACTGCAATATCAGCATTGTTTTCTGTTAAAACATCAATCAGTTTTGTTAAGTGCTCTGCCCTTATTAAAGGTGAGTCACAAGGCATCACACATAAAATATCTGTTGTTGCATGATTCATAGCGGATAACATACCAGCAAGGGGGCCATCAAAAGTATCAGTTTGATCAGAAATAACTTGATAGCCAAAACAGCTATACTCTGGAATATTACGATTAGCATTAATAAAAACTGTAGAAGCTACCTGCGCCATAGCATCCACTGCATAACTGACCATGGGTCTGTTATGATAATCAATTAAGCCTTTATCTTGTTTGTTCATGCGTCGTGCCAAGCCACCCGCTAATACAACGCCAGTCACTTTATTTTGCTTATCCATCATACTCAACTTGTTTATAATAAAAAGAATGTTACTTAAATTACTTATTCCTTTAATTTTACTCTTTATTACGGCTTGTGTGTCTCAAATGCCCACAACAAACTCTAAAACAATCCATTATTATCAAATAGAGACAAAAAAACCATACGATGATGTATTAGCAGAATTAGAAATCGCAATTGCGGAACATAATTTTCGTATTACAGGACACAGCAGAGTGGGTAAAGTTATTAGAGATAGAGGTACTCTCAATTTCCCCAATTATGATACCGTACAGTTTTGTAACTTAACCCATGCAAAAACACTATTACAACTCTCCCCTCACGCTGTAACTTATATGCCTTGTAATGTTGTAATTTACGACTTTAAACAGAAAACAATTATCAAAACCCATTTATTACCTATTGATACAGATAATAAAGAACTAAATGTTTTTTCTAAAAAGATGAATATAAAGCTAAAGGAAATTGTAGATTTTGCAGCTGAGGAATAAAGAATATCTTGGATATGATGACTTGATTTACTGTGTCACCAATGCGTAAGCTCTATATTAATTGAACTATTTAAATATGACCTTTTCATATATAACAGAATTACACTGTAATGATGATATATACATACCCTTTCAACCCTTTATTAATATATAAATTTAAAAATGAATAACAAACTAATTATATCAATTGGCTTATCTGTGTTTATGACAGCTTGTGCAACAACTCCAAATAATGCTATTGAAACAGTACAAAAAAATGACTACCCAACAAGAGACCGTGTTGAATATGTTTTTAACTGTATTGCTAAGCATGGCGGATTAGAAGGCAGTAAAGCTTATATCAACCAATATGCTTGCGGCTGTAAAATTGATAAAATTGCTGAAAAATTAACTTTTGATGAATATGAAAGTGCAAAAACATTTTCTTATTTAAAGAAAACACCAGGAGAGAATGGTGCCGCTTTTCGTGACCCTCAACAATCTAAGGATTTAAGAGCCTTACTTAAAGAAGCTGATAAATATGCTGAATCTCAATGCTTTGTGATGTAATTGCTACAAAAATGGGGTTATACCTTAAAAGATATAACCCCATTTTTAAAGATAATTAGCGTAAATAACTACTTACACTTTACCTTACTACAAGCTAAAAAGTATTATGATTAGTTGAACTCATCATATCTAACTTTTACTGCTCTAAAAGATTCAAGAGATTTTTCCATTTTTGCAATTACGTCTGATTTTTCAAATCCTTTTTTGTAAGCTAAACGAGCTTTACCAAGACGACCTAATGCTTTTTCACGAAGCATATAAGTTGTTGTACTTTCGATTGTTTTAGCTCTTTGTTTTACAGTTTTGAAAAGAGCCATCATTTCTTTTTTCTCTAAACTATCATCTTTGATTGCTTGTAAAGCTTTTTCAGCTAATTCAATAGATTCTGCAATTGCAATAACAGTCGCTTCAGGGGTTGCATTTTCAATTTTACCCGCTGGTTTAGCCATTGTTGTTGGAGCAGCGCCTAGCATTGCAATACTTACAAATATAGCTAAAGTTAGTTTTTTTAAAGACATTAAATTTCCTCGTTAAATGATTATTATTACCATGCATATTCTAAACTTTACGCATGAACAGAATATTAACACAAAGCATAAAATAATTTTAAAATTAATGTCTTAATATTTAACTGATCAGTTACTACGGTGTTACATGGTAGCTTTTTGAATAATTATTTCCAGGAGAGCATACCGCTCGACTTATAGGAGAATCACATGAAACATCACTGAACTCAACTTTTAAGTCACCTTCTTGATGAGGGACAAAGTAAAATCTAAAGTTTGGATCCGCACTAATTGCTATATCAATTTTTGCTGTTAAAACGGGTTTATCATTAAAAGTGACTGTTAATTTGTCAATAAAGTGTGATTTTTTGACAAATCGAGTTACTTGATCCATCTGCATGCCGGTAATATTAGGATGACTGATTAACAGTTGAGATTGCATAGGCTCACCTTTTTCTCGCCTCCCCTTGCTCAGTTTAAATTTGGCTTTACCTATTCGCTTCATTGCAGCATCTAAATCAGCGCCTATGGGGGCAGAGCAGCCGCCACTTGCTTTCACAAATTTCTTACTCATATAGAGTTTTCCATTATTCATTTCTGCAATGGCTCTTATATAACTATAAGAGTTTACTCGAACCCTCATGGCTAAATCCGCCTGCCCAGTATCTGGAGTAAAGCCAAACTCACCCACCAATGGAAATGGATTTTTATCAACAAAAACAGTGATTTTTTTAATATACCTATCTTTTGTTTGTTTTATTTTACTAATAATTCTGATTGGGACTAAAGCAGGGTCTTCAGCTCGATAAGGCGCATCAATTTCGATAATTTCATTTGATTCTTGAATAGGTTGTTCAGAAAAATATTGTTTTTTAAGCAGCTTGTTCCATTGAGTTTCATCTTTAGTTGCTGCTGTTACGATTATTGGAACAAACAGAACAAGTAAGAAACAAATTTTAATTTTATTCATTTGTTTTCCTTTAGGTTGTATATTTTAAGTGGATAAAGAATCTCTTTTACTCCCATTCCAACTCTGCAAAAGCAGTCGTTACGTTTCTTTTATGGAATTGCTCAAACAATTTCCATTTCTGTTTTTCTGAGCGCCCTACCTTTTCAATGGCCTCTTCAATAAACTGACCTTTTAAAATCATTTCACGAATTTCAGTGAGTAAGGTATTTAAGTAATGTTTTTCTGGCTGTAAACTTTTTGGCCAATCTGTAACAACAGGCCCATGCCCTGGAATAACATATCGATAATGATGTTTTTCCATTCGGTTTAACTCATTCAGCCAGCCCTTAAGGCTGCCATCAATAACAGGTATATGCTCTATAAAAAGCAAATCAGACATCCACAAAGTGTTTGTTTGCAGATCAAATACGGTTAAGTCATTATCTGTATGGGCGGTAGGATGCGCTGTCAACCTAAGTTTTCTACCTCCAAGATCAATAAACAAATGTTTTTTGACCGCTTTATTAGGGGGAATAATATGCTTAGGCAATAATTTAAGGGCTAATTGTTCATTAGCTTTTTCAAT
>JALSLS010000107.1 GCA_026988195.1 Methylomonas sp. | reverse complement strand
TATCATGCTTTACAGAAACTTGACATGAAAGGCGTTCGCCTTCAGCAGCTTCACGTTTAGTGATATGAGATAGCTCAGTCGGTAGGATTTCACCTCCGCCTGAATGTACTTTTACAGTACACTGGCCACAGGTACCACCACCGCCACAAGCCGATGGGATAAAAAGATCATTATCAGCCAAAGCTGTTAACAACTTTGAGCCAGCTGGCACATGAATAGTTTTTTCATCGTTGACAACAATTTCAATGTCACCCGAAGCAACCAACTTACTCTTTGCGCCGATAATAATAAAAACAAGCGCAATCACGATCACCGTGAATAATATTACGCCCAATAAAATTTCTAGCATTACTCTTCCTTCCTACAATTGGATTCCAGAAAAAGCCATGAAGCCAAGAGACATCAGACCTGCACTAATAAATGTAATTCCAAGACCTTCAAGGCCTTTAGGGATATCACTGTATTTAAGTTTTTCGCGTACACCTGCCATTACTGTAATAGCTAAGGCCCAGCCAAAACCACTACCTACACCGTAAACAACACTTTGAGTAAAGTCATAATCACGTTCGATCATAAATAAACTACCACCCAAAATCGCACAGTTTACTGTGATTAATGGTAAGAAAACCCCTAAAGCATGGAACAAAGCAGGAAAGAATTTATCTAAAATCATTTCCAGAATCTGCACCAACGCTGCGATCATACCAATACAGCTTAGTAGTACTAAGAAGCTTAAATCAACACCCGTAATACCTAACCAAGACAAAGCATCTTCTTTTAACAACGTGTGATAAACCAAGTTATTAACAGGTACCGTAATAACTTGCACAACCATCACTGCAATCCCTAAGCCAATCGCTGTAGAGATTTTTTTAGATACCGCTAGGAATGTACACATCCCTAGGAAGAATGCTAAGGCTAAGTTTTCTACGAAAACCGCTTTAATAAATAAACTTAAGTATTCATTCATTAGTGATGCCCTCCTTCACCATGAGAAATATCCATAATTTTAAAGTCTGCTTTTTCATTTTGCTCTGGTTTCCATTGACGGAATGTCCAGATCAATATGCCAATAATAAAGAATGCACTGGGTGGTAATAACATCAGACCGTTTGGTTCATACCAACCACCATCTTTTGTTAATGGAAATATTTCTATACCCAATAATTTACCTGAACCAAACAATTCTCTAAAGAATGCAACAATAATTAAGATTAAACTATAACCAGCACCATTTCCAACACCATCAATAAAGCTGGCCATTGGTGGGTTTTTCATCGCAAATGCTTCTGCTCTACCCATTACGATACAGTTAGTAATAATCAATCCAACAAATACTGATAACTGCTTACTAATTTCATAAGCAAACGCTTTCAGGACTTGATCAACTACAATTACCAATGACGCAATAATTGTCATTTGTACAATAATACGAATACTGCCTGGAATATGATTTCTAATTGAACTAATAGCGGCACTTGAACAGGCTGTAACCGCTGTTAAAGCAACTGCCATTATTAATGATGTAGACATCTGCGATGTTACCGCCAATGCCGAACATATTCCCAGTACTTGTAAAGTAATTGGGTTGTTATTGACTAATGGATCGGTCAATATTTTTTTAGTATTTATAGTATCACTCATAATTAACCCTCCCCTTTGGTTCTTACTTTATCTAGGTAAGTAGCAAAACCTTCTTTACTCATCCAGTATTTAACTAAATTAGAAACACCTAAACTTGTTAGTGTTGCGCCAGCTAAACCATCGACATTGTATTCAGAACCGGGTCTAGAAGTATCAACAACCCCTTTAACTAAGCCTAATTCAACTTCACCTGATTCAGAATATACTTTTTTACCTTTCCACAGTGCACGCCAGTTTGGATTAACAACTTCACCACCTAACCCTGGTGTTTCAGCTTGGTCATAAAAGTTAATACTTTTAACGGTTTGACCATCTGCTTCTAAAGCTAGGAAGCCGTACATTGTTGACCATAAACCATAACCATGCATGGGTAAGATAATTGATTCAATCGTATCACCACTTTTAACTAAATAAACTTTAGCTATTTTAGCTTTACGCTTAATACTGGCAATATCATCAGCTGTTGCGATATTAATGTTTTGAGCAGGGTCTTTGGCTGCTTTACGTTGATCATAAGTAGCAACATCCATACCTTCTACATAATCACCCGTTTCAATATCAACTAGCTTCTCTTCAATCTGCTGAGCAAATGCCTGATGAATATCAGTATCCTCATTTAATAAGCCGGCTACTTCAAGAATATTCTTTTTCATATCCATGGCTTTATTTTCAATTTGCAGGGGTCTTAAAGCAACCGCAGCAAATGAAACTAAAATCGCACACACAAAACAGAGAGCCAGAGCAACAGCTATGGTTTTTTCTAAGCTATCATTACTCAGCGCTAAAATTTTTTCTTTATAAGCATCAAATTTTTGATAATACTCACACTTATCTAAGCGTTCTTTTATTCCGTTAGACATGACGTTTCATCCTTCTTTTAATATTTGCCTGAACGACAAAATAATCAATAACAGGGGCAAACATATTGGCGAATAAAATTGACAACATCATGCCTTCTGGGAAAGCAGGATTTACCACTCGAACCAATACGACCATAACACCAATCAATGCACCAAAAATCCAACGACCTGTATCAGTCATTGCCGCACCCACTGGATCAGTCGCCATATAAACCATACCAAACGCAAAACCACCTACCGTTAAATGCCAGTAGAAAGGAAATGCAAACATTGGGTTAGTTTCACTACCAATCATGTTAAACATAACTGAAGTTGCGATCATACCTAGCAATACACCGCCCATAATTCTGTATGAGGCAATACGTGTATAAAGTAGGAAAGCTGCACCAATCATAATGGCTAAGGTAGATGTTTCACCTATTGAACCAGGAATAAAACCTAAGAACGATTGAAACCAACTATATCCGGCTGCATTTACTGCATCCAGGCCACCTTGAGCAGCAAGGCCTAACGGTGTTGCCATTGTATATCCATCAACACCAACCCAAGCCATATCACCTGAAATTGCCGCAGGATATGCAAAAAATAAAAAGGCACGACCTGTTAAGGCTGGGTTTAAAAAGTTTTTACCTGTTCCACCAAACACTTCTTTACCGATAACAATACCGAAAGAAATACCGAGTGCAACCTGCCACAATGGAATATCAGGTGGCAAGATCAATGTATATAACATTGAAGAAACCAGAAAACCTTCATTGACTTCATGTCCACGAACGGTAGCAAATAAAACTTCCCAAACACCACCGACCGCTAAAGTCACAAGATAAATAGGTAAAAAGAATAAGGCACCATGAACCATATTAGAAAGTGGATTCATTGGATTGTATCCAAATAGTGACATAGGAATACTACGCCAGCTAGTGGTTTCACTTAACCCCATGGCTTCTATTGCTAAATTAGCTTGGTAGCCTGTGTTATACATTGCCATCAAAACACAAAACAATGTTGCAATTACAACAAATGTCATTGTACGTTTTAAGTCATTACCATCACGAACATGTGTTGTTCCGCTTGTTACATCAGACGGTGTGTAGATAAAAGTATCGACCATCTCATACAGGCCATAGTACCTTTCTAATTTACCGCCTTTCGTAAAATGCGGCTCTATGCTATCTAAAATATCTCTAGCCGACATTACCCTTCCTTCTCAATTTTAGTTAGATTCGCTCTTAATACAGGAGCAAAATCATGCTTACCTGGATCAACGAAAGTAAATAAGGAAACATCTTCCTCAACCAATTCCAGCCCACCTAA
>JALSLS010000106.1 GCA_026988195.1 Methylomonas sp. | reverse complement strand
CAGCTGTTGTTAGATAGCTATTGCCATTTTGATTAGCACAAGAAAATAAAACACTGCAAACAAATGTGACAGTTATTATTTTTGTTTTCATAACCGACTTCCTTCCCTTAAGAAGTGGGAATTGAACATGTTATTTGATCCCCACTCCCAGGTTATACTACTATAAGAAAAACCAAGGCGGCAAGTATAAATGCAAATAATTAGCATTTATATTAACCTGTCACTTCATTTTTCATCCAAATACCAAATACCATCCTCACCCAACAAGCCACACTTCATCCAAGTAAAAATAGTTTTTTTATCTTTCTGGTAGCAGTCAGGGCAGAAATGTTTACTGACTCCCTCCAGTTCCATATCATCTAGCCACTGCGTCCATTTCTCAACATTACTTTTTTCAAAGCACAGGTCATCTGGACTGCCTAAAGCATATAAGGTCTCTGGAAAAAGACGACCTTTTACTTTGATTCTGCCCAGCCTTCTAGTCACTAACCCAGCCTCTTCAACAACACCTAAAAAATCGCCTGCAATGATAATGTTTGCATTAAATAAGCGAGTTAAGCCTTCTATTCTGGACACCAGGTTCAGTCGGTCACCCAAGATGCCAAACTTTTTAATGCCATGCTGGGGGCCTAAATCACCCATCACAACATCACCCACAGTAACCCCAATACCTGCATCTATCACTTTATTTATTCTTTGTAACAGTTTCATATCAATCTTATGCTGATACCTTTGCTGTAATGTCGCAAAAAACTGTTTTTGCAATCTTCTTAACTCTATTGCGCCTAACAGCGCTTTTTTATACATCTCTGCTCGACCGTTTTCCCCTTCTTCCATCCAGTAATAGCAGACCATATCACCCAAATAAGCCTCTAAAATGCCGTTATGTTTTTTCTGTAGCACCAGTGATGTTTCTTCTAAATAATCATTCATCAGTTCCAGTACCAATTCGGGGTCTTTTAGTAATCCCGTTACCGTGGTATATCCTGCTAAATCACTCATTAATATAGCGACATGACATCGCCTGCTCCTAAATGATTCATGTATTTTTAAAGCCAGCAATAGCTTGTGAACGGGCTCAGATAGATATCGTTTTACCAATTCTCCTTCTTTTAGCCCAATAAGTAAGTGAAAGAATACCATTTGGCTAGTACCCATCATAAAAATAGCTATTGTTGCCATGACTGGCCAAAGCTGGATAATGGGGTTAAAAAAGCATAACGCTCCCAAAGTGGCCGCTAGCCCTGTAAAAAGAAACGGCAAAACTAATTGCTGAAAAAAAGCACCTGCAATAACACTGATAACGGCAATGCAGCTAAACAGCAAAATTTTCACAACATATGCAGGCGGCTGCGGTTCATCCTGATTTAATATCGTTTCAACTGCATCAATTATATATTGCGCACCCGGTGTCATTAGCTTAGGTCCCAAAACGGCTGTTGTCATGGCAGTCACAATTAAATCAGTGGACTCATTAGGCGCAGTCAACTGAAACACAACGACTTTGCCTTTTAACAAAATAGCCGTTTTCATGGCTAGCTCATTATCACAAGAAGCCAAAAGGCTGACTGGCAATATCAGCCGATTTCCTTTGTCTGTCATTTTATAACTGGGCAAACTTTGCCGAAGTCGCCGGCAAGGATATTTGGCACCACATTGAACATCTGAATCTTTGCCCTTGTATAAATACTGCACCTGTTCTGGTTGGCTGAATGCCACCAATTTATAAACGGCGTGATCTTTACTTAAATCAATCCACCTGGCGATTGGGCTATCAAAAGTCACCAGCCGATCACTGACTACTACGCCTTCTTCCGAGATAGCTTCAGCAGCTTCCCAGCCATAAAGTAGCATCTTCGGCAAAGCATTATGTTCATCCAGATAGGGAGCAATTCGAAAAAACTTAATGACAGCAGCCCTCATTTTTAATGGCGCGTTTCCTAACTCACTATTATTAAGACTGCACTGATTATCATAAGAAACGGTGCATTTAGGCTCAGACCACTGCACCGAACCCTTTTTTTCAATACAGCGGGCATAAGGCATTCGGCCTTCCTGCTCTATTGATACTCTGGCATCAAGAAAAACGCCTTTAACGCCTGCTTCAATCAACCTTTCCGTGGCCTTTGCAAACAGAGGAAGAGCTTGTTTTCTGCCAACACTGTAAGGAACGCCATCATCCAGAGCCACCACAGCTGAATATTTCCACTGTGTTCTATGCTGATAGACCACTGCTGAATCATGTATCCAGTAATCCAGCTTATGCCCAAAACTATAATCGATAAAAAAACCCACAATGAACGCATTAAAAATGCAAAATATCAGGATTTTTTTGTTAATCACTAATGCCTCCAACATTTATGCCTAAAAAATACTATTAAAACTGACTGTTCTTGAAAACAGAGGGTATGGAATTGCTGTAACTACTGCTTCCATACACTCTGACAAGCCGTATTTATTGGGCATTTCAGGTGCTATCACTTGAAACATTTTAACCTTGGTCATTTGAACAATCCAGTTAACCCGAATATCCTGTGAAATTTCATTTACCTGCTTACACAGCTGGAGTTCAGGCTTTAGAGCTGCAAGTAATTTCTGCTTATCAAAGTAAAGGTTTGACCCAACACCTTGGGTTGGAGTTCGCATTTTTACAGATGATGTCCGCTGAGTTTTTTCTGAGTTACTTAAAGCGGGTTTTAAAAATGCTGTTACACAATAAATTCCATGTTTCTGACCCTTGTTTCCATCACAGCTTAATTTATTGTCTACCCAGCCACTGCAGTTCTTCAGTTTTGCCAAACTTAGCCACGGTGATAAGGGATTTGAAAATTCTAGCTGTATAAGGTGTTCTGTTCTATTCTGGCAAATCATCTGAAAGCTTAGCCTTTCATGCTCTGGTGCCGTTGGTTTCAACCAAAGTCTCCCCTGTGGTGCCAATTCAAAAACGGTTCCCACTGATATATAAGGCAATTCGCTGCATTTATTTGATTTGACGCGAATACCTGAACTTCTATTGCTTTGCAACTGAAGCACACCGCACTCAGAAGCCACAGCATTAAAGCCAGACAGGGTTAAAAAACTGATAAAATAAAAAAAACTTAGCGGTTGACTACATTTTAAAAAAATCATTTCCTTACCTTCTTATTGCTAATTATTAAGCTACCTTCAAGCAGGTGCTTGAGATACCATTATTTTGAACATATACTTCGCTAGGTCAAGGCTGTGGATTTCTAACCACTGAAATTTTCCGATAGCTGCGTTGCTCTACTTCCGTATCTATACAGTTGTTGATACCGACAAAAATCAGCTGCTTATAAACTCTGTACCCGTAACCGCGCGAAGTATAACTAAGGCAACTGGCAATAAATAACCCACCCAGATTGCGCAGATTTTTTGTTTCTGATCAAACTATCTCAAGAGACGCGAAGCACATGGATGTGCAAGTGTCGCTTGAAGCAGGATGCTGGTTGCGACCATAGCCAGCTACGTAACGATTGAGATGGTTTGAGCAGGGATAAAAAAGCCAGTAAGGTGGGTGGGTTATTTGTTGCTGGTTGCCTAAGGCCGCTTGCAATAAATAACCTCAGTCCTTAGACATAATTACCGTAAAATGCTTTCCTTTGGGGCCATAAAGATGAAGCTCATCATTCACAACCTCCCCATAAACATAAATAGCTTCTGCATTCTCCAAAAACATTTGCCCCGTAACAAGCTTATCTTTAAACGTATGGAAAACCACCCGTACGTAATCAGAATCTACGTAACCTTCTATTTGACTTGGTTTATTCTTTACTGTTTGTGAAAGTATTTTCCCCTTTA
>JALSLS010000105.1 GCA_026988195.1 Methylomonas sp. | reverse complement strand
GCATGAACCCTGACCAGTACCGGCTCATCAACAGTCACATCACCCATAACTAGAGCCAAATGCACGTTATCATCATTAATATCTTGATAAGCATACATTTTAAAATCACCCAATGCGGTTGGATAATTACATTGACTAATACGATCTAAGGTATTTTCATTTTGAATTCGGTATTGAATCAAATCAGCAATCGTACCTATTTTAAGCTCATGTTGCTTTGCAAAAATCTCAAGATCAGCACGCCTAGCCATAGTACCATCTTCATTAAGAATTTCGACAATAACCGCTGCAGGCTCCACCCCAGCCAGTTTGGCTAAATCACACCCTGCTTCGGTGTGCCCCGCACGATTAAGTACTCCACCCGATTGCGCCATCAATGGAAAAATATGTCCAGGTTGAACCAAGTTATCAGCCGTTGCATCTTCTGCTACGGCAGCTTGTACTGTTAATGCTCTATCAGCAGCAGAAATACCTGTTGTCACCCCTTCTGCAGCCTCAATCGATACCGTAAAGTTTGTTGAATGCGCAGTTTTATTATCATTCACCATTAAAGGTAACCTAAGTTGCTGACACCTCTCTTTAGTTAACGTTAAACAAATTAACCCACGACCATACTTAGCCATAAAATTAATATCAGCCGCTTGGGTAAACGATGCAGCCATGACTAAGTCACCTTCATTTTCACGATCTTCATCATCCATAATGATGACCATCTTACCTTGGCGAAAATCTTCTATGATCTCTTCAGTTGTATTCATTCAGTTGTATTTATTGGGTCAAAAAACCACTATTTTGCAATAATTCTTCTGTGATTGAGCATGCTGGCTTTGCAGCAGACTCGCCTTTCATTAATCTTTCCATATATCTAGCCAGCAAATCCACTTCCAGATTAACCTCTTTACCTGTTACTAGCTCTCCTAATGTCGTTTCTTGTAGTGTGTGCGGAACGATATTAACCGTAAAGGTAGCACCATCCACCTCATTGACAGTTAAACTGACCCCATTAATACAAATAGAGCCTTTTTCAGCGATATATTTAGCGATATTATCGGGGGCTTTAAATTTATACCGAAATGAACGCCCATCCTGCTGCTTAGAAATAACCGAACCCAAGCCATCAACATGCCCGCTAACAATATGCCCACCTAATCGAGTTGTCGGGGTTAATGCCAACTCTAAATTGACCGCAGCACCCACTTTTGCCATTTTTAAACTCGTTCTGGCAATAGTTTCATTAGAGACATCAGCGCAAAAATAGTTTGAACCTAGCTCAACCGCTGTTAAGCACACGCCATTAACAGCAATACTATCACCCAACGCTGCATCACCAACAGCCAGCTTTCCGGTTTCGATTTTTAAACGAAAATCCCCCCCTTTAGGCTGCACAGAGGCTATTTTGCCTACTGCTAAAATAATTCCTGTAAACATGCTATTTATTCACCCTAAAGATCATTTTTAAATCAGGCCCTATTTGCCTGACTCCTTGCATTTTTAATTGTTTTTTATCTGCCATATTCTGTAAAGCAGGTAAATTAAACAGGCCTCGCCCTTGGTCACCCAATATACAAGGTGCCATATAAACCACCCACTCATCCACCCTATCAGCCTCTAACAGCGCGCCATTAAGAATGGCACCCGCTTCAACCAATACATTATTAATTTGTTTTTGAGCTAAAAAAGCCATAACAATAGACAAATTTAATTGCCCAGCAGTACTTTCAAGCACAAACACTTTATACCCACTATTTTCTAGCGCAGTTTTTTTTTGTTGATCCAAGCTGCAAGTTAATATCCAGGTATCTCCTGACAAACTTTGCATTTTACCGTGTAATGGCATCTGTAATTTAGAGTCTAGCACCACTCTAATGGGCGGAGTCACCTCAACATCCAGCCTCACATTTAATGAAGGGTCATCAGCTAAAACCGTATTAATTCCCGTTAATACAGCTGAACTTTCAGCTCTTAGTTTTTGTACATCAGCTCTAGACTCAGCAGAAGTAATCCACTTACTTTCCCCTGATGCCATGGCTGTTCGCCCATCTAAACTCATTGCCATTTTACTGCGTACAAAGGGCAATCCAGTCCGCATTCGTTTAATAAAACCTTTATTCAGCTCTTCAGCGTCTTGCTGCAACACTCCACAGTCAACCACTACTCCTGCTGCCTGCAACTTATGAATACCGCGCCCAGCAACTAAAGGGTTGGGATCTTGCATTGCCACCACTACTCGCTTAACACCCGCTAAAATAAGAGCATCACAACACGGCCCTGTTCTACCAGTATGACTACAAGGCTCTAGTGTCACATAAGCGGTTGAATTTTCAGCCTCATTGGTTTGCTTTAAAGCATTGACTTCCGCATGCTCTAACCCTGCTTTTTTATGCCAACCTTCAGCAATAACTTTATTAGCTTTAACTAAAACACAACCAACCCTTGGATTTGGATCAGTGGTATATTTTCCTTTTTCAGCCAACCTTAAAGCCTGAGCCATATATACAGCATCTTGCTCTGATATTATCATGTCTTCATCGACTCAATCATTTCAGTAAATTCACTTACATCCTGAAAGCTACGATAAACAGAAGCAAAACGTACAAAAGCAACATGATCAAGCGCGCTTAACTCTCTCATCACCAACTCACCCAACTCATCCACAGAGACCTCTCTATCTCCTTTAGCTGTCATGGTTTTCTTTATTCGACTAATGGCTGATTCAATAGCATCACTACTAACGGGTCTCTTTTCTAATGCACGCAACATGCCAGATCTTAGCTTACCCTCATTAAAAGGCTCACGCGCACCATCCCTTTTAATTAATTTAGGCAAAGTTAATTCAGCCACTTCGTAAGTCGTAAATCGCTCCTTACAAGAAGCACATACACGCCTTCGTCTTACCTGATCGCCTTCACTCGCTAACCGAGAATCAACGACTCGGGTATCTTGGGTCGCACAAAAAGGACAACGCATGTTTCACCTATTCAGCCTGAGACAAGTCATCAGAATCACAAAACCCACCATTTTATACCAAAAGATAGCATTTTAATATCCATGCTTCTATTTGAGCGTTATTAATCAGCTTTTATTTTGGTTTTTTATATTTTTCAATCAAGTCTGACCCTTTTTGATTATTAATAAATGGTAATAACTGGGGGGTCAGATACAAATTAAATTCAAAAATTTGAGGCCAAAGTAAAAGTAAAATAAAAACCTAAACCAAAAAATACAGCGGACTACCGAACAGCCAGCGTATTTTTCAAATGTTGTGGTTTATCAAAAGTCATCATTTTATCTAAGTTCAGTGGTAATTTGTTCGGTATCCATTGATTAAAATGTTACCTGGTTACGTACGAGTCTCAGCCATTTTATAAAAACACCGATTCAACTGTTATACGTCATCTCGGCAGGGATTCACATTATGCTATCCTGCATAATGCCTTTTGAGTAAATGCAAATCTGTTCCAGACAGATTTGTGCCGAGATCCAGAATCCAAGGATGGGATGATTGTATAAACAAGTATCTGCTACTTATTCAGATCGTACATCCCTATACACTGGATACCAACAATCCCTGCTGGTATGACGTGGACCCAGTGTGTTATATACGGCTAAAAAGTTCATGGGTAATCAGGAACAAGTTTAACCTAGAAACTCTCTAATGAAATCGTTTGCTCGGCACCATTAATTCAAAAACCTGTGAAAACTTCACTTCAGCCTGCACCAAAACCTTATCCACTAACTCTAAATCTATTCTCATAATAGACAAAGCGTTCTCCGTAAACCCTGATAGAACTACTTCTGGCATTACATCATGCGGCGATAACTCTGTAAGA
>JALSLS010000104.1 GCA_026988195.1 Methylomonas sp. | reverse complement strand
CAAGTCATTTCATCTGATCCACTTAAGTTGGGCTTCTTCGGAGGCAGTGTTTTATGGTATAGTTTCGCTGTTTTAAAAATCCTCGTGCCAGTTTTCCAGTGGAACAGCTGAATGAGGCGTTAGCTGTCTGCGACGCAAAAGCAGAATACACCAGCAATATCATGTATGAAAAGTAATCTAATAAGGAAAACATGACTCAAGCCCTTGAAAAAACAGAAATAATAACTATTTTCAGCAAGGGTTTAGTAGGTGCAATCCCATTCATTGGTCCGTTAGCCTCTGAAATTATAGGAGCTACAATTCCAAATCAAAGACTAGAGAGAATTGAATTATTCTTAAAAAAATTAGAGTCAAAGATTGATAAAACGGAATATGAAAAAGTAAAAGTAAAGGCTAAAGAACCAGAATCAATTGATTTGTTTGAAGACTCATTGATTCAAGCTTCGAGGGCTTTATCAGAAGAAAGAAAAGAGTATATAGCTTCTTTATTGAAAAACAGTTTAACTGATGAAGAACTTGAACATATTGAGTATAAAAGATTGTTAAATATATTAAGCGAACTAAATGATTTAGAAATATTGATACTAAAGTCAAAGGAATATATGTACTGTGATGACGATAACAAGGCTAAAGAGTTTTGGAAAAAGCATGGTGAGGCTTTGAAAGAACCCATTATATATGATGGAATGACATCCTCAGAAGAATTAAATAAAGCAACTTTATTCAAAACACATAAATCCCATTTAGTAAATTTAGGACTTTTAAAGGCACAATTTAAAATACCAAATTCTGGAGAGCCTCCAGAGTTTGATAAAGAAACAGGAATGATAAAAGCAAGCGGTTACTACTCATCTGATTTAGGAAGTCTATTGCTTGAAAAAATTGGTATTTAAAAAAAAGCTAACAAGCCAATCAATTTGAACGCCTAAGCTGGGTTCCTTTTCCAAGCAATTTCTTATGGTATAGTTTGGATGTCTCAGAAAGCTCGTACTAGATTTTCGGCGATCAAATTATTGGGGCGTTATGCAACAACAATTGAGATTTTACAATGAAAGAAAAATTTAGAAAACTAAATGAATGGTATATAGGGCTTAACCAAAAACAAAGAATAATTATTTGGGTTTTAACAGCACCTTACGCACTATTCCCCCTAACTGGCATACTTATGGGCGGTATTCCTTGGGGTATAGCCGTTCTATATATGGAGTTCAATAGAGATGGTAGTAAAAAAAAACTTGAAGAGGAGTGAGCTTAAAGATGCACATGAAGACGCAGTGCTTGTAAGTTTTCAAAAATACTATGCAACATTAAGTAAATCTATTGAAATATTAGCAAAACCTGAGCCTCCAGACGCAATAATCACAATCAATGGAGTCGAAACATGGATAGAAATTACAGATGCTTTTCTTAGCAATGAGTTAGCTGAAAGCATAACTTCGTATGCTTCGATAGATAAAACCCATAAACCTGTTTCAAAAGAAGATCGTTTTGTTATTGAGCCTGATCAACAATTTAGTGATACTTTAAAGAGTGTCATATTGAAAAAATTTCAAAAACAATCAATTGGTAAAGTTTATAAACAATTTGGACAAGGCATATTGTTAGTTGGTGTAATAACTCCTTTTTCATCCGCTGAAGAATTAGTTATATCTGAAAAAATGAATTTAATTAGTGCTATAAAATCAGAACAACAAAGGTTTAAACATATTTATTTTTATAACGTAAATGATCATGTTTTTTCTAGGTTGTTTTAACAAATGCATAACAAGTGCATTATTTTGGACTTTGCTAAGTCGTGCTTCTTTTGCTGGGCTCAGTTATTACTGCTAGTTTTGCTGTTTTATTAAGTTTAATGCTAGCTCACCGCAAAGCCCAATATGCAGGCGTTATGTCTCTGCGAGGCTGAAGAATAAAGCACAAGTATTAAAAATATTCTCTTCACATGGATAAGTGAGAAACAGAGGGTGTTTTTTGATATAAGTATCAAGCCCCCCTCTGAATAAGATAATTAAACTGTATACTCTCTCCATGGAATTTGAGAAACATGTAAATTAGCTAAAAAGTTCACAATATCTTGTCGTCCACGATAATGAGCACGACCATTGGAATCTTGAGCCATTAATGTGACGGGAATTCCTGGGAAACAGGGTCTAAATGAATTAATTGCTTTTTCGCTTTCGTAACTAGAATTTAGAATGTGTTTTTTAATTACTACAACTGCAAAAGTCTGTCCCTGTTCTTTTATAACTGCACCTTGAAATTTCATCTGTGGTTCCTTAATAAGAATGTTTATTGAGTAAAAAGGGAAATTGCTTTCCCTTTTATATTTTAGCCAGGAGTCCCGCTAGGGTCGTTTCCGTAGCTGTGTTTAGCTCTTATCCTATTGTTATCAGCTCTATGTATAGAAACTTCTGAGTGTGTTTTTTTAGCAAACTCTCTAGTTGCATTAAACACTTCTTGTTGAGTATCTCCTATAACACTTGCTCGTGTAGCATCTTGGCGTTTTCCGCGCCAAACTCCATCCTTCCCTTGAAAAACGTTGTAATCTTTATCAGACATCTGTTATATCCTATATAATTAATAAAATGCACCTTCAATGCAAGTACTAGGTTACCTAATCAATTTGATGATGTCAACTTTAAATATGTATCAGGTTATGCGACAATAGTAATATGGAAAAAGAAATAAGTGAATTACCAAAAAATGTCTACGATAGACTAGAATATTTAGAGTTTATGCTAAGATTTCGAGGCTGGATATCAAGGGCTGATTTAACTGAAAGATTTGAAATTGGTGAGGCTGCAGCAACTAGAGATATCCGTCTTTATCGAGAATATGCCCCTGAGAACCTCATATTAAATCAAATAAATAAGAAATATGAAATATTAGAAGATACGTTCAAACCAATATTTCAGATTTTAATAAGAACTGCGCTTTCTAAGTTACGAACCTCAATAATAAGTGAAGCTCTTGGTATGTCTACTTTTGATGGGATTTTGTGTCCTCCAAGGTTATCTTTACCGAAAATTGATATTGTTTCAAAAATAACACGAGCAATAGCAAGTAATAAAACCCTTCAGATGAGATATCATGCTGTTAAAAATGGCTATTCTGAAAAGAAAATTCGACCTCACGCTATTTTTGATAACGGTGTTCATTGGTACATTAGAGCATATGATGAAATTAAAAAGAGTCATCGTTCGTATGCATTAACGCGTATTGTTTCAATAGACTTTGATGATAACCCTGATGTATATAGCTCAGTAACAGATGACCACCAATGGAATAGAATGGTAAGTTTAGAATTAGTACCACACCCAAATAGAATTAATGTGCGCTCGCCTGAAACTGTTGAATATGACTTTGGAATGAGTGATGGTTGCCTTATTGTAAATGTTAGAGCTACTATAGCAGGGTATTGGTTATATCATTGGAGTGTCGATTGTACAGAAGACCATAGTTTAGAAGGATATGATTATCAGTTATGGCTTCGAAATCATCAAACATTATATGATGTTGAGAGCAGAAAAATAGCACCCGGATTGTCAGACTATCCTTTTGTAAAAAAAGATAAAGATACATAACAAGGCATTTAAAACAAGGACTTACCTAAGTTGGGCTTCTTATTTTGAGTGCAGTGGTTTTGTTTGAGTTCGTGCTACATTTGAAGTCTTAATAAGTTAAATCGGCAAGCCCTTTAATGCGGCGTTAGCTGCCCTTATCGGGAAATAGTGCTAAAGAACAAATTCTGCCAAATAAAAGCCTTATTTCTTATACCACCCCCCTTGATTTTCGCTGTTTTGTACGTACAAATCATCGAAAAAGAGGGGG
>JALSLS010000103.1 GCA_026988195.1 Methylomonas sp. | reverse complement strand
AAGTTTTTTATAAAGTCCGCAGGTTCTGCCATTAACATATCGTTCAAGTTCCATTTTTTAACGTGTGGATAGCTTAACTGTTTTTATCTCTTTTTCCTAAAGGTTAAAACTGGAACATCGAGTAATAGCAACTACCCCCCCCCTCCTCACTTGAGTGATAGCTTAAGAACACAAGCAATGGGTGAGTAATATATAAATAGTTAAATTTACTCTCTTACTAGCAACTTATTAATAATTTCAACCGTTGATTTTGTTGCACCTTGATTAGCCATTACAAACTGCTTAGCTTTATTTTCCATTACACTCTTATAACTCTTATCACTGTGTAATCGGATCACAGCTTCAACCACAGCACCCATATCTGCACATTGAACGGCCGCTTTAATGGCTAGTACATTTTTTGCAATTTCTTTAAAATTAACCATATAAGGGCCAAATAGAATAGCAGTGCCAAGTATCGCAGGCTCTAAAATGTTATGCCCCCCCACAGGTACCATGCTTCCACCCACAAAACATATATCAGCCACGCCATATAACAACTTTAACTCCCCCATCGTATCAGCAATATAAATATCTGTTTCTGCTGTACACGGCTGACTTGAACTTCGCATACAAGTCCGTAGCAGCCTCTTTTCTGCAGTTTGCTGAACCTGTTTAAATCTTTCTGGGTGCCGAGGAACTACTATCATTAATAATTCTGATATTTGTTTTTTTAATTCTGGGTAAATATCAAAAAACATTGCCTCTTCTTTGTCATGTGTACTAGCAATCACCCATACAAACCTATTTTTAAACAGTTGCTCTTTTATTTCTATTGCTTGCTGAAAAATACTTGCATCTAATGCCAAATCAAATTTCAAATTACCACTTACCATTGTGCGCGTCGCTTCTGCACCAATTTCAATAAAACGCAGCCTATCTTCTTCAGTTTGTGTCGCAATCCATGACACTGCATCTAATGCAGGAATAACTAACCTCGGTATTTTTTTATACGCTTTCGCTGAATTAGCTGATAACCTTGCATTAATAATCAGCAAAGGGATTTTATTTTTAGCACAGGCAGCGTAAAGGTTTGGCCAGATTTCTTTTTCCATAATAATAGCAATCATGGGTTTAAAAGTGGCTATAAAATGATTAACAACGCCGGGCAAGTCATAAGGTAAATACACATGATTTACCGAATTTTCCAAAACAGCTTGAACTCTTGCAGAGCCTGTAGGGGTTGTCGTAGTAATAAGGAATGAATCAGAGGGATATTGCTGTTGTAATCGTTTAACTAAGGGGATCACAGCTTCAACCTCACCAACAGAGACTGCATGAATCCAGATTACATTATTTGGGAATTTTTTTGGGTAAATTGCTAGACGTTCTTTCCAGCGCTTTCTATATTCAGGTGCTTTAAATCCACGCCAAAAAAGACGTAATAAAATAAAAGGAGTTAATAAATAAAATAATAGCGTGTATATCAAACGCATAAAAAACCTTTTATATTAGGATATTCTGCTATTGGTTCAACCATTCCATATATAACTGAACACCTTCTTCAACTGATTTAAATTGATAATCACACCCTGCTTGTCGTAAATTATCTAAATTTGCTTCAGTAAAACTTTGGTAGCAACCCTTTAAATGCTCAGGGAAAGGGATATATTCAAGTTTACCTTTTTGATGATAAGCTAACACTGCCTTAGCGACATCATTGAATGTTTGGCTACGCCCAGTTCCTGTATTATAAATACCTGAAACCTGAGGGTTATCTAGGAACCATAAGTTAATATCTACAACATCTTGCACATAAACAAAATCACGTTGCTGCTCACCATCAGCATAACCATCACAACCTTCAAACAGTCGAATAGTATCCGATTCTTTTATTTGATTGTTTAGATGAAAAGCCACACTAGCCATACTGCCTTTGTGCTCTTCGTGAGGGCCGTAAACATTAAAATAACGCAAACCAACAACCTGTACAGTTAGTTTTGATTGCTGCTTACGCAAATATTGATCAAACTGGAATTTAGAATATCCATAAACATTTAACGGGCCTTCAAATTCTAGTTGTTCTTTGAAATTATTATCAGAGCCGTACACTGCTGCACTAGAAGCATAAATTAATGGGATTTTATGCGCTTGACAATAATGAAATAAAACTTTGGTATATTCATAATTATTTTCCATCATATATTGCCCATTCCACTCTGTCGTGGTTGAACAAGCGCCTTGATGAAAAATAGCATCTATTGTTTCAGCTGCAAAATAACCTTGTTGTATTTTCTGTAAAAAATCTTTCTTATCTAGGTAATCTGCAATCTGACAATCGACTAGGTTTTTATACTTAACCCCATTGGTCAGATCATCAACCACAATAATATCATCGTAACCGCGCCGGTTTAACCCCAGCACCAAGTTACTACCGATAAAGCCCGCACCTCCGGTTACGATGATCATTTTTACTTATGCCTCAGCAGCAATCTCAACCGATATTGTTTTGATAACATCAGTATGTAGGTTTACAGCAATTTCATAAACACCTATGTTACGAATAACACCATCAGGCATTCTGATTTCATGTCTTTCGACCTTAGCACCCGCATTAGTTATTGCGTCAGCAATATTTTGTGTTCCAACTGAACCAAATAATTTGCCTTCATCACCCGCTTTATGGGAAATAACAATCGTTAATGCCTCTAAAGCCGCTCCACGAGCATTAGCTGCTGCTAATTTTTCGGCTGCTAATTTTTCAAGTTCAGCACGACGCACTTCAAATTCTTTAATTTTTTCTGCTGTTGCGGCAATTGCCTTACCTTGAGGAACAAGGTAATTTCTACCGTAACCTGACTTAATAGTAACTTTGTCACCTAGATCACCTAAGTTAGCTACTTTTTCAAGAAGAATAACTTCCATCTTTTATACCCCTTTAAATCGATTTTCATCGAATTACAAGAACATTAACTGTTCTTTTTATTTAAAATTCTACTTCGTAAGTCCAGCCAGGCATCAACCACACCAAGAATAACAACAATTGCTATTACGTGAGGAACAAGCACTAATGTTATATACAAAAAGGGAATAGCAAACCGCTTCATTTTAGTTTCTGAAAATGAAACATGCAATACAGCCATACCCACAAATGCATATAAAACAATGAATAGGATCGAAACATTCCAGCAAACTTCAGATACAACACCTGAAGATAGCCAAGCTATAGCAACAATTAAAATGCTCGCTAAAGCCACTCTAGGGTAAACCCTAAGCGACAAGTATTCTGCTTTAAAACCACCAGGGTTATAAAGCACTGACTGCCACCATCTAGCTAAAAATAAGCCAAATAGCAATCCGTATACTGATGCTGCTGTAATAGCCCCCGTCATAAAACGAGAAAATACTTTTATCGATCTCTGTATATCTTCAACCGGTACATCAGGGTTACTTGCCAACATAGGCTGAACCATCACACTTAATACTGATTCCCACAGGCTTGCAGGGTTATCAACAAAAAGATAAAAACCTAACACTGCTAACATTCCAAACAGCACTGCAATCTGTATTGCTACAGATAAATGCTTTCCTTCTCTTAGTACAATTGAAATTACCAAAATAGGTAGCCATAAAACGGCGCTATATAGTAATGCAAACTGCATATTTCCAAAAAGGAAATAACCTAGTATTGCGGCTGACAGGCAGGAAAAAAGAACAACATAAAGCCCTTCATATCCCCCCCTTCTTAATGTAACTAATGCAACTGATGCTGAACTTACAATGCTTACGGGTGGAAAAAGCAAAGACAGCAAAGCTAAAGAGGATGCAACCATCATGGCTTGCATTCGACCC
>JALSLS010000102.1 GCA_026988195.1 Methylomonas sp. | reverse complement strand
AGATGATGGGCCAGGTATCACCGAACTTGAAAAGGATAAAATATTTGAACGTTTTTATCGTATTCCTGGTAGTTCGGGTGATGGTTGCGGCTTAGGGTTAGCAATTGTTAAAGAAATTGCAGATTTGCATCAAATGAAACTATCGTTGTTAAGCTCGAATAGTGGTGGCACACGAATTGACTTGCAATATATTGATATAAGCACCAAGGCATAATTAATTTAACATTTTACCTAAAGCATTAATAATCGCTAAAGCTTTTCCCCTCTTCTGTGTTGTATATATCGCGTAGCCTTGATGCAGCGAAGCGGAATCAAGGGGGGCACTGAGCACTTGGCTGGCTAGTATTAAAGCAAAGTTATGGGGTGGTAAGTGGGGTGAAGCTATCAAGATATTTCCCATAGCCAGAAGACTGAAGGTCTTTAACAGGTATAAAACGTAATGCGGCAGAATTTATGCAATACCTTAGCCCTGTTGGTTGAGGTCCATCATTAAAAACATGCCCTAAATGTGAATCGGCATATTGGCTACGAATTTCAGTTCTAGGGTAGAGTAAGTAATAATCAGTTTTTTCAACAATATGGTTAGTGTCTATGGGGCGAGTAAAGCTTGGCCAGCCTGTGCCTGATTTAAATTTGTCTAGGGATGAGAATAGAGGCTCGCCACTGACAATATCTACATAAATCCCAGCGCGTTTTTCATTCCAAAGGCTGTTTTTAAAGGCGGGCTCTGTTCCTTCATTTTGGGTAACTTTATATTGCAATGCTGTCAATGTACTACGTAATACTTGTTCTGAAGGTTTACTGTATTTTTGTTTGGTGGCTAATGTTTGCTTTAAATTTTTACCCCATATTTTATTTAAATACTGGTCTCTACCTGATTTATAGCGGTAATATTTATAACGAACTGGATTTTTTTTATAATAATCTTGGTGGTAGTCCTCAGCGCTATAAAAGTTATTAAACGCTTTTATTTCTGTGGTGATGGGGCTGGCAAAACGACCTGAAGATTGTAAGTTTTGTTTTGATGCTTCAGCTAGTTGGTATTGTTGTTTATTATGATAAAAAATAATAGGGCGATAATGCCTTCCTCTATCAACAAACTGTCCTTTATTATCTGTTGGGTTGATTTGTCGCCAAAAGACATCTAATAAACCTTGGTAAGATATGATTTTAGGGTCGTAATATACTTGTACTGCTTCTACATGTTTGGTATTGCCAGCAGAAACTTGTTTATAACTCGGGTTTTTAATTATTCCACCACTAAACCCTGAAATGACCTGATGTACACCAGGCTCTTTTTCAAAATCTGATTCCACACACCAAAAACAACCACCTGCAAAAGTAGCGATAGATAATTCAGCTGGCATTAGTAATTGAGCTGACTGTTTTGGTTCGGAGCATGCTGAGGTCATTAGCATACTTGATAGAAGGATAGGTAATGAAAGTCTTATTTTCATTCAAGTTTCTCAATTAAAGGTTTATAACTATTGATGCTTTGTTTGTTTTGAGTTGTTTAAGTTCAATTAAGGTAAAACTGGGATAGATCTTCATATAAAGAAGTAGGGCAACTGGCAATAAATAACCCACCCAGGTTGCGCAGATTTTTTGTTTCTGATCAAACTATCTCAAGAGGCGCATAGCCAGCTACGTAACGATTGAGATGGTTTGGGCAGGGATAAAAAAGCCAGTAAGGTGGGTGGGTTATTTATTGCCAGTTGCCTAGGGAGGGCAGAAAAGATTGCCCACCTTACAGTTTATAAATTGTCCCGTATTAAATTCGAAATAGTTAATGTTATGCACAAAATCTGTGGGTGGTTCTGTGGAGTAGGTCTTTGCACTGATGTTTATTTTATAAGTAGAGCAGGCTAAAGTCCGCTCTACAGTGGCTTATAAAGGTATATACTTCGCGCGGTCACGACTGCGGTTTTCTAATCGCTGAGTTTTTGCCAATAGCTGCGTTGCTGAAACAGTTGCGTAGCTTGCTATGCGCCTGTTTCAGCGCTTTACTATCGACAAAAATTAGCAGCTTATAAATTCCGCATCCGTGACCGCGCGAAGTATAGCTAATTAATCAGTAACTGTTACTTGTTGTTCTGGAATTGGAAGCAGTGGGATATTATATTCAGAAATGATGGATTGAATTTTTTGTTGGTTTGCCGCTATTAGCTTTTCTAATGTTTCTTTTCGTTTGTTGTCGCCATAACGAATCCCCATTGCCATAGAAAAATCAAACTTGATAGCGGGTGTAGATGTCATTGGAATGACGGTGTAAGCATCTCTGGGGCTTTGGGATATGACATAACCTGCCATAGGCCCCCAAAGTACCACCATATCAATTTTACCTGCTTTAAGGTCTTTTTCTATTTTCATGGCGACATTGTTTTCATCATCCCCAGTCATGGTTTGATAGGGAATGCCTTGGTCAAGTAAACCCATCTTTTGTAGCCATGTGGTACCTGGACCTCTATCAAACATTGCTATCTTTAAGGACTCTTCACGTTGTAAGGGTAAATTAGATAGCTGTGACGGTTTAGATATATCGTCCCAGCCACGGCCTTTAGCAATGACTAAAGCATAAGTGGAGTGGTAATAGGGCTTTGTAGTTTTTGCGAAGTCAAAGCCAGCAGGCAGTCCCATAACAACATCACATTTATATTGTTCAGTATCTCCAATTTGGGCCTTTAGAGTATTGCGGATAAAACCTATACGTTGGGGAAACCAGTAATATTCAAGCTCTTGGTTTAATTCTTTGGCAAATAGGGAGGCAATTTTATTTTCAAACCCATCAAGGGATTTGCTTGAGTAGGGAGGGTTTAATGGGTCAGCACAGACTCTAAATTTTTCTTCAGCTACAGATGATAAGGAAAGGCTTATCAGGCATAGCCCCATAATATTTTTTTTTAGATTAGAAAGTGCTTTCATTTTGGTAGTAATATTTTAAGGTTTAATTTTTGATCGGTAGTATAGCTTAGTTTGCAGTTGCTAATACCTTTATAACTTTCGTTATCATCAGGCAAAAAAAAGCCCCAGTCAAATTTAATTGGCTGGGGCTTTTTATCACTTAAAGTGATCGGTAGATCAGCTTATTTAGGCAGTGAGAATACAGTAAATGTACCGCCTAATTTAGTGAAAGCGCTTAAGCTTCTGTATGCGCCAACAGCACCAAGACCTTCAGTGTTTGTTGAATCAGAACCATCATCAAGTCCAGCAGCAATACCGATACCAGCCCATCCGCCAATACCTGATAATACGCCAACATACTGCTTACCTTTGTAAGACCATGTGTTTACGTTACCGATAATGCCTGAAGGGGTTTTGAACTTATATAACTCTTTACCTGTGTTAGCATCAACCGCTTTCAAGTAACCTTCTAATGTACCGTAAAATACTACGTCACCCGCTGTTGCAACAGAACCAGACCAAACAGAGAAAGTTTCTTTGTTAGACCATTTGATTTTACCTGTTGTAGCATCCCAAGCAGTGAATTGACCTAGGTTTGTTGAACCATCAGGTTTGCCTGTGATTGCGTCACCGCCAGCTGGCATCATAGTTAGTGTAGCACCAACGTAGGGTTGGCCTGCAGTATATGACACTTCAAAAGGTTCGTACTCCATGCATAAGTGGTTGCCTGAGATGTAGAATAAGCCTGTTCTAGGAGAGAAAGAAACAGGTTGTTGGTTTTTAGAACCTAATGCAGCTGGACATACGCCAACTGTATTAACATCTTCACCATTCTGCTCAGTACTCATTTCTGAAACAACTTGTGGGCGGCCTGTGTGCATATCAACATGAGATGCCCAGTTAACTGTTTTGTCAAATTTTTCAGCAACTAACAATTCACCCGTAACACGGTCTAATGTGTAACCAAAACCATTACGGTCAAAATGCACAATCATTTTACGCATTTTACCTTTGATTTTTTGGTCAACTAAAACAGTTTCGTTGATACCGTCAAAATCCCACTCATCATGTGGAGTCATTTGGTAAACCCATTTAACTTCACCAGTAGAAGCGTCACGAGCCCATAAAGACATAGACCACTTATTGTCACCAGGACGTTGAACAGGGTTCCATGTAGATGGGTTACCAGAACCGTAGTAGATAAGATCTAGGTCTGAGTCATAAGAATACCAGCCCCAAGTAGTACCACCACCGATTTTCCACTGGTCGCCTTCCCAAGTTTTTCTACTTGAATCAGCACCCACTTTAGTGACTTTACCATTTTCCCAAGTTGTTGTTTTGCTAGGGTTGATTAAAGTATCGCCATCAGGCCCCATACTGTAACCTTTCCATCTTAGTTGACCTGTACGAATGTCGTAAGAAGCTAAGAAGCCACGTACGCCAAATTCACCACCAGCAATACCCGTAATTACTTGGTCTTTAACAACTAAAGGTGCTTGAGTGTTGGTCATCCCTAATTTAGGATCACCGTTTTGTACACTCCATACACGCTTACCTGTTTTAGCATCTAAAGCTGTTAATACAGTATCAGATTGTTGTAGGAATATTTTTCCATCACCATAAGCTAAACCACGGTTTACAGTATCACAACACATAACAGGAATTGTGACGTCTGCATCCATTGTAGGTGTGTATTCCCAGATTACTGATTGAGTCGCCTGATCAAGTGCGTAAACAGTATTTGGGAAGGGTGTGTGAATATAGATAACATCTCCAATAACTAGAGGGCCACCTTCATGTCCACGAAGAACACCAGTAGAAAAAGACCATGCTGGTTGCAGGTTTTTAACGTTCTTATTAGTAATTTGATCTAATTTACTGTAACGAGTACCAGCATAGTTACCTAATGCTGTTGCCCAGTTAGCTGGGTTTTTTGTTAAGCTTTCAACATCGCTGTTTGCCGTTGAAACTGCAGGAGCAGAAAGTAGAGCAGCGACAGTTGAAGCAATCAGCAAGCTCTTTAAAGGCTTCTTCATATGTTTCCTCCAATGTAGTCTGTAGTAATACAGAGTACGATTTATGTTATTTAAGACTAATATTAGTTTTGGATGACTTTCTTTTTTATTCTTTTTATGGTTAAGAAGAATTTAACATGAATAGTCACACCAGTTGGTTAAATTGAATGATTTTGTCTTAAAAGTCAACTATTAATGTTTATTGATTTAATAGCAGAAGGAAGCAGAAGGTATTGCTAAGTTATATTGATTAAAGGTAAGTATTTGAAAAATCAAGATTCCTCGTTTTATATAATGAGGTTTATATGATTTTTACGATGGCTTCTTTTTTGATAAAAATCTAAGTGAGATAGTTGAGTGAGATTCAATTAAGTTATGTAAATTAAGTTGTTTTTTTTTGCTTTTAACGATGGTTGCTGCCAGTTTAGCGTTATTCTATGCGCTAATTATTTTTTTTTATAAATTTATAAGGGGCTATTTGTAATCCGTTTTGGAGGGTAAGTAAAGGTTAGAATAATAAGCTGTGCTGAGATAATTCTAAGAATCCTTAAAAGGGGGGGTGAGCAATAGAAGCAACCGCTGAGCGGCTAAAACTATATAGCTAATGACGAATAAAGTATGAGCTACTGAGTTTTCAAAAGAGCTAAAAATACTCGGTAAGTTATTGTATAGAATTAACAATAGAAAGTTAACTATGTCTTTTTATGAGCAGGTTAGTTATAAATTCAAAATGGCCAGACGAGAGGGATTATAAATAAAGCCATAAAAGCCACAATTAGGCTGAGGGGAAGGCCTAGCTTTATATAATCTATAAATCGATAGCCTCCTGGGCCAAAAACCATCAGGTTTGTTTGATACCCTATGGGGGTGATAAAACTGGCAGAGGCTGCAATCATAACGGCTACAGCAAAGGGGGTGATGCTAACGCCTAAAGTATTTGCTGCACTGACTGCGATAGGAAACATAATAATAGCGGCTGCATTATTTGTGATAGTCTCGGTCAGTATAACAGTAGCAATATAGACCAGTACTAGCATAAGCCAAACATCGCCACCAGATAATAATAATGCTTGCTGGGTAATAAGGTCAGCTAAACCTACTTTTTGAACAGCGGTTCCTAAGCCGTAAGCACAAGCGATAACCAGTAGGACTTGATAATCAATACTGTGGCGTGCATCTTCTATATTTAAACAACCACTGAGTAGCATAGCAATAGCAGCAAGCACTACTGATTGTAAAATATTCAGGGTAGCTGTACTCATGAATATAATCATCAGTACCAGAATACTTAAAGCCAAGGGTGCGTGGCTATGGCGTATAACATTGGAATTGCTTAGTTTGCTGATTAATAAAAAATCCCGACTATTACGGAATTTAAATAAAAAACCTTTCTCGGCTTCTAGTAATAGGGTGTCGCCAGGCTGAAGTTGAATATCCCCAATTTTTCCTTTTATTCTTTTAGCATTTCTAGCAATTGATAGGATAACCGCGTTGTAGCGATGCCTAAACCTTGCTTCTCGAATATTTTGTCGGATGACTGGGCTTTCAGCGGAAATAACAGCTTCAAATAAACGGCGCTCATGCTCTTTCCCTTGCAGTTTGAAGGTTTGGTCAGAGGCAACTACAAGCCCTTTAATTCGCCTTAATTCTACGACTGATTCAACCGCACCTGCAAATACCAATTGGTCATTTTGCTGAATAATGGTGTGAGGAGAAACAACGGGGAATAATTCGCCTTGACGAAAAATTTCAATTAAAAAAAGTCCAGGTAAATGTCGTAACCCGGCTTCTTGAATGGACTGCCCTACAAGTTCACAGCTTGGTTTTACTTGCATTTCTACTAGGTATTCACGTACATCATTAAATTTTTCTGTAGAACTTTGTCTGTTTGGTAATAAATAGGGGCTGGCAACAATAAGGTATAAACAACCCACAAGGGTAATAGGTATACCAACCGCCGCTAGTCCAAATAAGTTAAACCCAGACAAGCCAGATTCCCGCATTAGACTGTCGACAATTAAATTGGTACTGGTGCCAATGAGAGAGCAAGTTCCTCCTAAAATTGAAGCGTAACTCAAAGGTAAAAGAAACTGTGATGGTTTAAATTGGCTACGTTTACACCAGTCTTGCACGGCAGAGGTAAACATGGCAACAACAGGGGTATTGTTGATGAGAATACTGATACTTGCAGCCGAGATAAGTAATCGAATTTGAGCTAAAACAACGCTTTTAGGTTTGCCGAGTAATAAGCGGCTTAACCAAGCAATAGCACCTGTTTCTCGTAAGCCAGAAACAACAACATACAAAGCAGCAATAGTTGCAATGCCTGGATTTGATAATCCAGCTAATGTCTCAGCCGGTGTCAAAATATTAGTGACCAATAATAAGCATAAGGCACCTAACAAAACCGTATCAGCAGGGAAACGGTTACTGGCTAATAACAGTAATGAGCTTATTAAAATAGTGGATACAGCGATAAGATCAACAGGAATCAAAATTTGTCCTTAAATTTATAAGAAGAATCTTTAGGAGTGTAGTGTATTTATTCAGTATTTTAGTGAAATGCTTTGTAGGAGCGTCCACCCTCGGCGCGAAGATAATTGAAAGCTTCAGAGAAAAGAGCATTATTTTAATCGCGCCGAGGGCGGACGCTCCTACATCATCACCTACTCACAAGCTGAATAGGCACAAGCTTTATTGAGAATATACTTAGTGTAAATTTAGCTTCCCGTTTAAGCAAGCCCTAACCACCATTTTAGAAGGTAGTTGTCACTCAATATGAGTATTATCAGCAATAAAAAATTATTAACGACTATACTCAAGGCTAAGTTTATAAATTACTCAGGGTATATATAATGAGTTGTAATGGTCAAATTGATGTGACTGATTTATCTATACTTTTAATTGAACCATCGAAGGTTCAGTTAAAAGTGATTATGAATCATTTAATCGAAGAGGGGGTGTCAAATATTGAAAGTGCGAGTTCTGGGGGTGAAGCTATTGATATGTTAAATCAGCACACAGCTGATTTAATTATTAGTAGTATGTATTTGCCTGATATGACCGCAACAGAGTTGGTATTACAGGTCAAATCATCAGAAAGATTGAAAGATGTCCCCTTTATGCTGATTTCTAGTGAAACACGGTTTTCAGCTTTAGATCCTATTCGACAGGCAGGTGTTGTTGCCATTCTCCCTAAGCCATTTAACCATGATGATTTAAAACGAGCTTTGCGCAATACGATTGAATATATTGACCCAAAAGAAATTGTTTTTGAACATTATGATATAGAGGCAGTAAGGGTTTTAGTCGTTGATGATAGTCCGATGGCTAGAAAGCATATCGTCCGTGTATTAAATAATATGGGGATTTCTAAAATTACAGAAGCAAAAGATGGTAAGGAAGGGGTTAACATTTTTAGTCAGGAACAAGACGCCTTTGACCTTATTGTAACAGATTATAATATGCCCGAAATGGATGGGCGTGAGCTTATTGAGCATATCAGAACAGAAATGAAAAACGCTTTTATTCCTATCCTAATGGTAACGAGTGAAGAAAATGAAACGCGCTTGAGTAATATTGAGCAAGCGGGTGTGTCTGGTATTTGTGACAAGCCCTTTGAGCCTGACACAGTTAAAGAAATGTTATTTAGAGTTTTGGATGATGCCTAGGTGGTTGTCTAAGAGTAGAAAACCTGACTCAAAATGGCTTTCCCTCGCAACAGTTTCTACTTTTGGGCAGCCTCCTAGACTCTATTCTTGAATGGGCTTCTAACCTTTTAAGGTGATTTATACCAAGTATAAAAAAATAGGTATTAGATTAATGTAAAATAGTATCGCTTAAGAAGAGACAAGATACAGCGTTAAAATAACTATAAATAAATATGATCATTGAATATATTGATAAGCCCGAGCAATTACCCGATTTATGTAACAGAATTCAACAAGCTCCTTGGATAGCTTTAGATACTGAGTTTTTAAGAGAAAAAACATACTACCCTGTGTTTTGTTTATTACAGATAGCTACGCCAGAATGGGTGGTTTGTGTGGATCCAATCGCTTTGCCTGATTTATCCACACTTTTTACGGTTATAAATGACCCTGGCATCCTTAAAGTTTTGCATTCTTGCCGTCAAGATTTAGAAATTTTTTATCAAATAACGGGTGAGGTGACATACCCTGTATTTGATACACAAATTGCTGCTCCTTTATTAGGGTTTCAAGAAAACCCTGGGTATGCAATGCTGGTGTCTAATTTCTTTGGTGTAAATCTCTCTAAGGCTCATACTAGGACTGACTGGAGTATAAGGCCACTATCTCAAGATCAAATACAATATGCAGCTGATGATGTTATTTATTTGTGTAAGATTTATATTGAGATGGGGAAGCAATTAGATACTTTAGGCCGGCTTGACTGGTTAGATAAAGATTTTGAATTATTAAAAGATAAAGAGTTGTATCAAATTTCGCCAGACAAAGCTTGGTTAAAAGTTAGAGGTAGGAAGCGACTAACAGGAAAACAGTTGTCTATTATTCAGGTATTGAGCCAATGGCGAGAGGAAACAGCCCAATTAGAAGATAGGCCTAAAAATTGGTTGGTTCGAGATGACTTGATGCTTGAGTTGGCAAAATTACAGCCGAGTACGGTTGATGAATTGGCACAAATTCGAGGTGTTAATGAAAGATCAGTTAAACGTTATGGTAAGGTTATTTGTCAATTGATTGTTAAAGCCATCAATTCGTCGCCAATTCCTATGACTGATAAACTCAAGTCAACTAAAAAAACAGCAAAACAAGAGGCTGTCTTAGATGTTTTAACCGCTGTTGTTCGATTGAGAGCTGATGAGAACTCTTTAAACCCTATGATCTTAGCTAGCCGTAAAGATTTAGAAAAGTTATTGTTTGAGGAGAAAGATAGCCCCGTGCTTATAGGATGGCGATTTAGTATGGTTGGTAAAGAATTACAAGGGTTATTAAAGGGACAGTATTCGCTAACTTTGAAAGAAGGTGATGTTTTAATAGCAGAAAATTAAAGGTTGAATTGGTTTTTAAACCCTGAAAAGGGTTTAAGGAATTACAAAGAAAAGGCAATACCCAATCATTATAATTTGGCTATAAAAAACAGCTTATCGGGGCGCAGTGCTTTAGCCTGCAATTTTACGCTACTAAGGCAGGCTAAAGCGCTACGTCCCATTTATTGTATTTAATGGCAGTGGCTCTAAAGCGGGTAAGTTCATTCCGTGCTTATCCGGTTTTCGCACACAACATCAATATGTTAAGTGTTTGAATCAATGCGAGGCGTTCATGACTATCGAGGGTATCTCACCGTTCCAACCTATGCCGAATTTCATACTTGCGAAGAACGTCCTACTATATCTAGGAGGCTGTCCGAGAATAGAAATCGTCGCGAGGGAAAGGCCTTTTGAGTCAGTTTTTTCGTTCATTTGAGGCGAATAGTTGTGCTATTTAACGAAAATGAACGGAAAAAGTGGCCAAAAGGGCTTTTTCCGTAGCAGGTTCTCTATTCTCGGACAGCCTCCTAGTAGATGTGTGCGACAACCGGATAAGCATGGTTCATTCTTTTAAGCTTCCTAAGTTGTTTTAGGCTATGAATATAAGCTGTAGGGTGGGCAATCTTTTCTGTCCGCCGTGTTGCGGGGTGGGCATTGATGGTGGGCAAAAAAACTGCCCACCCTACTTTTTAGTTGCTAGCTTTGTTTTATATTAATCAGCCTAAAAGTTTTGCACCTTTAATTGTTGCAATAAATTTGGGGTTGATCCGTAGTATGGCTGACAATTTACATAAAATAGCTGATGCCATAATATATCCCTGCTAATTCTATTGCAGGTAGAACAAAATAAGCCATATTGAGCATTCTCTGGGCTAAAGCTGTTTTTCCTGTGCCATATAAGATGTCGTTATTTTGTGAGTATTCACTCGCTGTTTGATTGTATGATTTTTCTTGTTTCTTTGCATAATCACTAAAGGGTGTTGCGCTGCTAAGAAAAGGATCTTCATCAAAGACAGAGTCAAAAATATCATCAAGTCTTTTTTGGTTATCAAATAACTTGTTAAGTGAGTCTATATCAATTGTTGCAGTAGTCATGTTGGTCTCCCCTCGAATCTTTATAATTAATGTTTAAGATTCTTCATAAATCATTTTTTTTCTAGCTCGTAAGATAGGTTAATCCTTTATTGCAAAAAAAGATATTGCTATCTTTTTATAAGGTGAACTAGATCCCATGTAACTGTTTAAAGTGTGAACCTTTACTCATATTTATAGAAGCTCGGATTGTGAGTAAAAGCTGAATTTGTTAAATTGTTAAATTACTTATTGAACTTTTTAGATTGCTTGCCAAGGTTGCTAAATCATGGCTAGCACGAGAAGTTTCACTTGCCACTTGTACACTTTGTTCAGAAATATCACTGATGGTAACAATGCTCTGGTTTATCTCTTCTGCCACAGAGCTTTGTTGTTTTGCTGCTGTTGCAATTTGAGAGTTCATATCATTGATTGTTGTTACTGATTCAGTAATGGATTGAAGAGCTATCCCTGAGTCACTTGCTTGTTGTACGCTTTGTTCTGTCATTTTGTGACTTGCATTCATTGCATCAACAGCTTTTTGAGCGCCTAATTGTAATTTTTCTATCATCGTCTGAATTTCATTGGTAGATGATTGGGTTCTGCTTGCCAAGGTACGAACCTCATCAGCCACAACTGCAAAGCCTCGGCCGTGTTCACCCGCTCTTGCAGCCTCAATGGCAGCATTTAGAGCCAGTAGGTTGGTTTGTTCTGAAACGTTTCTAATAACATCAAGAATACTACTGATATCACCTACATCAGTTTCTAATTGGTTGATCACCAAAGTGGCCTGGTCAATTTCACTTGCCAGTGAATTGATTGACATCACAGTCTGAGAAACCACGTTATTACCTTCAGAAGCTTGGCTATCGGCCTCGCTGGCTGACTGTGCTGCTTGAGTGGCATTTCTAGAGACTTCCTCTACAGTTGATGTCATTTCATTCATGGCAGTCGCAACTTGTTCAGTATGTTGCTTCTGTGTCTGGATGCTACTGGAGTTTTGGTCGACCATTTGGGATAACGCTTTTGAATGATCAGTTAATTCAACTGCATTATCGCTGACTTGGCTAATAATATTTTGTAGGTTTTCGGCAGCCTTATCAAAATTTTGAGCCATAACCCCAATTTCATCAGTGGGTTTAAAATGAGTGCGGGCAGTTAAGTTTCCTTTACCAAAACTTTGTGCAAAACTGGATAGAGCATTGATTGCAGAAATAATGTTTTTGGGAATCATGATTGAGAGCCCTACACCAATTAAAGTCCCAATAAGCAAGGTACTAATAATCATTAAATTGGCTTGGGAAACTAAGGTAATAGTTTTTTTACCGATTTCCGTGGCTTTGTTCCAACCATCTAACTCGGCATTAGCGGCTGATTGGCGTGCGTCAGCAGCAATGGTGTTCATATTTTTAACAATAGCTTTGAGTTCAGTATCATTTTTAATCCACTCGGCAGCGGCTTGAGTATATTGACTCGTTGCTACTCGAGCAACACTGATTTTCTTAAGCTCAACTTTATCACGGGTTATTTTTTGCAACTTATCATACAAGCCCATAAGCTCGGGTAGCTCTTGTTGCATCAGTTGGTAGTATTGACGGTCTTTAAATAGACGTTCCTGTTTTTCGTGTTGAATAATGGTGTAGGCGAGTGCTTTGATGTGATTAACTAAAATATATTTCTGTACTTTACTATTTAATTTATCGGCAGAGGCAGCGTTTTTTCGTAAAGTGGCATATTCTACTTCTTGCTTTAAGGCGAAGGAGTCCGCTTCTGCTATAACAGCTTTACCGTTGCTTACCATGACTTCGACGGCTTTTTTATTATTAAGCAAGGCTTGTACACCCCGATTATAAAGCTGCCCAAAATCGGTGACATTAAGCTGTACTGCAGCCGCTTGTTCAAGTAAAGCCTGATCGTTAAATTGTTGTCCAATCTTATTGACTTTGTTTAAGTCTTGGGTCATTTTTTGTAAAACGGCTTTGGCGCGTTTATGCGTTTCTGGGGATTCATATAATAAATAATTTAACTGTTCTATCGTTGCATCATAAGCACCGGCATGAACATCAACAGCAAGTTTAACGGCGGGTATTTTCCAGTCGACAATTTCATGAACATTTTCCTCCAACCATCCTAGGTATAGCCAAGCTAATAGCCCGAGAGTAAGAATAATTCCTGTTAAGCTAGAAAAACCTAAAATTAGTTTGTTACGAATTGTCATGAGTGGGCTCTTGGAAAGGTGGCGTTGTAGTGTGTGCTGGTTAGGAGCGAGGATTCAAAAATACTCAAAAGTAGATTTAAAGGGTGTGCTGAGGGACGAAGCGCATCACATGCTAAGGAACGAGGATTCAATAATACCCAAGTCTGACTTGTCTTTTTGCTCCATAGGCATGCTAGAAAAACAGTTACGTAGCCCGCTATGCGCCTGTTTTTCTAACACGCCTATGAAGCCAAAACCCTGCGCCATACTTTTGGGTATTATTAAATCCTCGTTCCTAAATATGCGTTTCGTCCCTCAGCACATCCTATAACGTTGAGTTTAATAAAATCCTCGATCTTTAGTCGTTATTTTTTGATACTGATAATAAGTGTAGAATAAACTCAGAGGAATACAACTTCTGTTAATAAGGTTTTATGCCTTGATTGGCTTTTTGTTGTTGAATTATGAGAAGGGTGGACAGCTACAAAATAAATGTCTGTCGCCATACACATTATCGATGCGGGCAATAGGTGGCCAGTATTTATCATGTTGCTGATATTTATCGGCAGGAAAAAAAGCTTGCTGCTTAGAGTAGGGGTAATTCCATTGTTGCTCAAGTAATAATTGGTGTGTATGGGGAGCATTATGCAATACATTATTTTTAGTATCAGCTAGTCCTGATTCAATTTCAGTGATTTCTTGTCGAATAGCAATTAATGCATCACAAAAACGATCGATTTCTGTTTTACTTTCGCTTTCAGTGGGTTCAATCATTAAGGTGTCAGCAACAGGAAATGACATGGTCGGCGCGTGAAAACCATAATCAATTAAACGTTTAGCGACGTCATCCACAGTAATATCGCAAGATTTTTTAAACATGCGGCAGTCAATAATACATTCATGAGCAACCCGTTTATTTTTACCTGTGAACAAAATAGGGTAATGAGATGCTAGTCGATGAGCGATATAGTTGGCATTTAGAATAGCATGTAAAGTCGCTTGTTTTAGGCCGGATGCTCCCATCATGGCAATATAGGCCCAGGCAATGGTCAGTATGCTGGCTGAACCCCAGGGGGCAGCTGATACAGTACCAATTGTGCCATAAGCTGATTTTTCTGGGTTAACCCCTGAGATAATAGGGTGGTCAGGTAAATAAGGGGCTAGGTGTTTGCCCACACCAATGGGGCCAACTCCTGGACCGCCACCGCCATGAGGAATAGCAAAGGTTTTGTGTAGATTAAGATGAGCGACATCGGCACCAATTTTACCAGGGTGACTTAGCCCTACAAGGGCATTAAAATTAGCACCATCTAAATAAACCTGCCCCCCATTCTGATGAATAATATCGCATATTTCACAAAAGGCTTCTTCATAGACTCCGTGGGTTGATGGGTAGGTAATCATCAAAGCACCTAGGTTGTTTTGATATTGTTTGATTTTTTGTTTGAGATCATCCAAACTCACATTGCCATTTTCATCACAAGCTAATACCACTACTTTAAATCCAGCCATTACAGCACTGGCAGGATTGGTGCCGTGAGCAGAAGCGGGTATTAAACAAATGTTTCTGTGGGTTTCGTTGCGTACAGCATGATATTTTGCAATAACTAATAGGCCGGTATACTCACCTTGAGAGCCTGCATTCGGCTGTAAAGAAAATGCATCAAAACCAGTTAAATCACATAGCATGTCCTCTAACTCATCAAACATTTGTTGATAACCTAGTGATTGATACAGGGGGACAAAGGGATGAATATTACTAAATTCATTGTAAGATAATGCTTGCATTTCTGTGGCTGCATTTAGCTTCATAGTGCATGAGCCTAATGGGATCATGCTACGATCTAAAGCAATATCTTTATTCGCTAAGTGACGCATATATCGCATCATTTCTGTTTCAGAATGATATTTTTCAAAAACAGGGTGTTGAAGAATTGTATTTGTACGTAGTAAATTTTGGGGTATGCATTCGATAATTTGATCATCTAAAAGGGTAATATCTGGAATATCAACAGTCGATGTAGCAAATATTCGCCAAATCTTTCTTAATGTTTGGCGGTTAGTTGTTTCATCTACTGAAATACCGAGAGTGTCGGTATTGATTAAGCGAAAATTAATTTCATGTTCCTGAGCATGATTTAATAATAGCTTGGCTCGATGAGGGGTGTGGATGATAAATGTATCAAAATAACAGACAGTGAGTATCTCATATCCCAATTGTCTAAGCCCCAAAATGAGTATTTGAGTGTAACGATGAACGCGATTAGCAATTAATGAGAGGCCTTTGGGGCCATGATATACGGCATAAAACCCTGCAATCACTGCGAGCAAAACTTGAGAGGTGCAAATATTGCTAGTGGCTTTATCTCTACGGATATGTTGTTCGCGTGTTTGTAATGCCATGCGATATGCTAGTTGTCCATGCCTATCTTTGGTAACGCCAATAATACGACCAGGAACAGAACGTTTGTAGCTATCTCTGGTGGCAAAAAAAGCTGCATGTGGGCCGCCGTAACCCATGGGGACGCCAAAGCGCTGGGAGTTTCCAATAACAATATCTACATTAAAACTGGCTGGTGATTTTAACAAAACTAAACTAAGTAAATCGGCCGCAACCGTAACCAGAGCTTGTTTATTATGGGCTGAATCTACCATGGGGCTAAGGTCGTGTATCTCACCTTTAGATCCTGGGTATTGAACTAGAATATTAAAAAAGTTTTGTTGTTCTAGGTCTTGATAGGGGCAACCTATGATTATATTAAAGCCTAGTGATTTAGCGCGTGTTTGCATAACGGCAATGGTCTGGGGGTGACAGTCTTGGTCAACAAAAACGTTATCTGATTGGTTTTTGGATAGTCGACGAGCCATGGCCATAGCTTCTGCTGCTGCGGTCGCTTCATCAAGTAAGGAAGCATTGGCAATTTCCATACCTGTTAGATCCATGATCACTTGTTGGAAGTTTATTAAGGCTTCAAGGCGGCCTTGGCTAACCTCAGCTTGATATGGGGTATAGGCTGTATACCAAGCTGGGTTTTCTAATACATTCCGCTTTATAACTGCGGGCATAAGGGTATCGTAATAGCCCATACCAATAAGTGAGGTATAGACTTTGTTTCGATTGCGGATTTTTCTAAGGTGCTTGGTAACCGCACTTTCACTAATGCTTTCTGTTAATTTAAGAGCTTCATCACTTAGAATATTGCTAGGGATGGCCTGCTCAATTAACTCTTCTAGCTTTTCTAGCCCTAATACACTAAGCATTTCAGCTGTTTGTGTTTGGTTGGCGCCAATGTGACGGCGAATAAAGTTTCCACGCATTTCCAGTTGGCTTAAAGCTAGTTTGGATGAAGACATGCTAGTTACCTTTGATAGCGGTGAGGAGTAAAAGGAAGTTGTGTTTTATTAACGCTCAGTAAGTGGTTTCTAACTTTAGCGAATAAAGTTTGCTCGTTATTGTCACTATTGATCAATGCTAGGGCGATTGGTTTATTTAAAGATGGAGAAAAGCTTCCGCTGGTGACAATACCAATAGGGTTGTTTTTACTGTCAAATAGTTTGGTGCCTTGTCTAATGGGTATTTTTCCTTCAACGATAAGACCCATTCGTTTTCTTGTAGCTCCTTGGTTTAGCTGAAGCTGAATGATATCGGCGCCTATAAAATTATCAGCATATTGACGAAAAGTCCATTTTAAGCCTGCTTCTACAGGGGAAATGGTTTCATTGATTTCGTGACCATATAGACTTAATCCTGCTTCAAGACGTAAAGTGTCGCGTGCACCCAAGCCTACAGGTTTAACTTGTTTAAAAGATAAAATCTGTTGAGCTAGAGACAGGGCAAATTGATTTTCTATAGAAATTTCAAAACCATCTTCACCAGTATAACCACAGCGACTAATAATGCATGGAATATCAGAAATATGCGTTACACAGGCTTGCATAAAAGATAGTTCAGATGACGGTGTAGAAAGTTGGGTCATCACTTTTTTTGCCATAGGGCCTTGTAGGGCAAACAAGGCATGGTTCTGCAATACTTTAAATTCACATTCAGCGGATAAATGTTGTTCTATATGAGCGAAATCTTTTTCTTTGCAGGCGGCATTAACTATCACTAAGTAGCCGTGTGCTAAGCGAGTAATAATGATGTCATCAATAATGCCACCGCTAGGGTTAGTCAAAAGAGTGTAGCGTTGCTGCCCAATAGACAAGCCTGAAATATCGCTAGGGACTAGTTTTTCTAGTTCATTGGCAACGGAAGGGCCAGAAATAAAGCACTGCCCCATATGAGAAATATCAAAAAAACCAGCCTGTTCTCGGCAATGTAAATGTTCTTGAATAATGCCTGTAGGGTACTGTAAAGGCATGGTATAGCCAGAAAAAGACACCATTTTCGCCTCTAATTCTATATGTAAGGCGTATAAGCAAGTTTTTAACAGTTTTGACATATAAATATGCACCGTTGAGAAAGCGAGGAGTGTCTCTGATCTTACTCTGATCTTAATGAATTTTGTAGTAGAAAAGGGTGGGAATATTGAATAACAGGTTTGCTGGTTTTAAATCAGGAAGGTGAGCCTAAAAAAGGCCAGCGGTAGAGCTGAAAGCAGATAAAGGAAAGTAACCGAGGGTAACCGTAGAATTGGTATCGCAGCCCCTAGATTGGAGCTGCTTGAGTCAATTGTTTATTGCAAGATATCTAAAGTTAACCAGTTGCAAGTAAGCCATCTAATTCATTCTTTATTTCTAATGCGTGTAAATCATCAAAACCTCCGACGTGGAAGTCCCCAATAAATATTTGGGGAACGGTTCTGCGGCGAGTTTCTTGCACCATTTTCTCCCTAAGGCCTGGCTTGGAATCAACGTTTATTTCTGAGTAAGGTGCGCCTTTTTTGTCTAATAGTCTTTTGGCCATTGTGCAATAGGGGCAGAAGTTTGCTGTGTAAATTAGTATTTCTGGCATGATTATTAATGTATTCTAATGTAGTTATATATCTTATCTTTATTCTATGCCTTGTTCAATTTTAATTGCTTTTGTGTAATATTTTACTAATAAAAGCGTTGCTTTTTCTAAGTTGTCAGCAAAAGCAATAACACCATCTTTATGTCCCAACATGGTAAATATTTTTTCAGATTTTAGTTGGCTAGTTTGCATTAGTTTTTTTACTGCAATAGCCATTTCTGGTGTGCCATAGGCAATGTTAGCCTGAGTATGGGCTATTTGTAAGCGCTGAGTGTGTTTCCAGATTTCGGGACTGTGGATATGGACGACTGCCTGTATGGAACTGTCTTGTTGAAAAACGCTGGCATGAGTGAGGGCTTCTGAAGACGGTTTTATTGATCCAACAGATGAAATTGTATTTTTTAGTGGATCAGCCTTCATTACTTGACAGTAATGTTGCTGGGATAATGTTTCAATTCCCCCTGTTTGAGTTCCGCTAATTATAAATTGAGTTGCATGGGGGGCAGGTTGATTAACACGCTGGCTAATATTGCCAAACCCATAGCCATCGTATCTTTCTTTGATTTGGCCGATGAGTTTTAATTTATATAATAGTGTTCTCCAAGCATTGATTTCGGCAATTGAAATGGTTTTTCCAATGGCTATGTTATGGTGATCTAACTTGTATTTAATAACGCCTTCAGTTTCAGTCATGGAAATTGTAAATATGGAAGCCCTTGAAAATCAAATGGGTGAATTTTTTACTTTTCTTATATTTTGTGTATTGAAAGAGTTTTTAATGGTTATTTGAGGTGGATTGGCAGCCCAAGCCGAAAAATATTAAAAAATAATTCACAATATACCTGTAATTCATTGAAAAATATAGTGTGATATAAGTTTTGAGTTGTTGGGATAATTCCATCATTACAGCTGTAGAATTGGTCGGGTGCTATAATTAAACCATTTGGGAGCTTTAGCTAACGAACAGTCAAAGCAATTTTTACTTCGATTTATTAAAAGAAAAGGTAAAGGAGATGTCTTTCATGTTATTTAGAGCTTTGGTGGAGAGAATTAAAGGCTTAATTTGATTTGATATATCACTGTTTAGCTGTTTTTCGATTGTATCAGTTGACGTGAATGTATTAACCCTTTAGAATTGATAGGTTATGTTAGATCGTTTACCAGTTCATATAGATCCAGTGAGTTTTGCCGAAAGAGGCAAGCAACTTTTGGGTAAAATTAAAATAAATGAGATGCCTCGTTTATGTGAAATTTTGCTTGATAACTCAGGGGAGATAGAAATCAACCTTTCTTTTGATAAAGAAGGAAGGGTACCTACTATTGTGGGTAAAATTAAAGCAAATTTGACTCTTGAGTGTCAGTCGTGCGCGGAGCAGTTTGTTTTTCCTGTTGATACGCATTTTAAATTGGGTTTAGTTCAATCATTAGAGCAGGCAGATAGATTGCCAAGTGATTGCGAACCTAAAATGATTGAAAATGAGAAAATTTTGCTTAATGAACTTGTTGAGGATGAATTGCTGTTGGCATTGCCTGATTTCCCTAAGCATCCGTATGATTGCTTTGAAGGTGAAGTGAACGGGCATGTTAATGATGTCGTTGTCGATGAGCCGCAACAGGTAAAATCTAATAACCCGTTTTCTGTTTTAGCTAAACTTAAAAATACTGGAGAGTAATAATGGCTGTACAAAAAAGCAAAGTAACACGTTCAAGACGTGGACAACGTCGTTCACATGATACTTTAACAAGTAAAACTTTATCTCAAGATCCAATGACAGGTGAAACTCATTTGCGTCACCATATGACGCCTGATGGTGTTTTCAAAGGTCGTCAAGTTGTATTGAACGACGAAGAGTAAAGTTAAATGGATATAAGGGATTAACTGTAGTCGTTAATTTCTTAGGTAGCTGGCAATAAATAACCTACCCAGATTGTGCAGAGGTAAAAAATCTGCACAATCTGGGTGGGTTATCTGTTGCTGGTTGCTTTAGTCTTTTATTGGGTTTATATGACCTGATTTATACCGATATAGTTCTATACCGGTTCCTATAAAATTTTCTGGAGTTAACTCAGGCGTGAGCTCAACAATTGCTATTGATGCGATGGGAGGGGATTTTGGTCCTCAGGTAACCATCCCTGCTTCATTAAAATGCTTAGCTGCAAATCCTAATTTAAATATTATTTTAGTTGGAGATGAGGGGGTTCTTAATGGAATGCTGGTCGATGCTCTTGCAAAATATAACGATAGACTCTCTGTTCAGCATGCTTCACAGCAAGTTGAAATGGATGAAAAGCCGCAGTCTGCATTAAGAAGTAAAAAGGATTCTTCAATGCGAGTCGCCATTAATTTGGTGCGGGATGGACAGGCTGGCGCTTGTGTTAGTGCAGGTAATACTGGGGCATTAATGGCAATAGCTCGCTTTGTATTAAAAATGATTCCAGGCATAGACAGGCCCGCTATTATTTCAACTTTACCCTCTACTTTTGGGCATACACATATACTTGATTTAGGGGCTAATGTTGACTGTACAGCAGAGCATTTATATCAATTTGCTATTATGGGTGAAGAGGTTGTAAAGGCAGTCGAAGGTATTGCAGAACCTAGAATTGGCTTGTTGAATATTGGTGAAGAAGATATGAAGGGGAATGAACAGGTTAAAGCGGCTGCAAAGCTACTTGAATCGTCTTCCTTGAATTATATAGGTTACGTTGAAGGTAACTCTATTAATGCTGGTTCGGTAAAGGTTGATTTAATCGTTACGGATGGTTTTGTAGGGAATGTTGCGCTTAAATCAATTGAGGGTGCTGCTAAACTGTTTTCTACAAAATTAAAAGAATTATTTTCTAAAAATATTTTTACTAAGCTTGCTGCTGTTGTTGCTTATCCAGTTCTAAAGCTATTTAAAGAAAGTATTGACCCAAGACTGTATAATGGTGCAAGTTTTATTGGTTTACGTGGGTTGGTGATTAAAAGTCATGGCGGCGCGGATGAATTGGCATTTTTAACAGCAATACAGCTTGCAGAAATTGAAATAGAGCAAGGTGTGACGCGTAAAATTAGTGATAAGGTAGCGGTCACTTTAGAGAATAGAGGGTAACTATGAAGCGTTGTTCAAAAATAATTGGTACAGGTGGTTATTTGCCCGAAACAGTACGGACTAATGATGATATATCAAAGTTAGTTGATACGAATGATGAATGGATTTTTGAGCGTACAGGAATAAAAACGCGACGCATTGCAGGTCCTAATGAGTCTGCAGCTAGTATGTCTGAAATTGCTGCCAGACAAGCTATAAAAGCCGCCGGGATTGAAGCGGGGGAGATTGATTTAATTATTGTTGCTACGGGGACGCCTGATAGGGTTTATCCAAGTACAGCCTGTATGTTGCAACATAGATTAGAAATTCAAAACTGTGTTTCATTTGATATTCAAGCGGCTTGTTCTGGGTCAATTTTTGCATTAAGTATTGCTGACCAATATATCAAATCAGGTGCTGCAGATAAAGTGCTGGTTGTTGGGGCTGAACTTTGTTCTAGATTAGTTGACTGGACAGATAGAGGGACTTGTATTCTGTTTGGAGATGGTGCTGGTGCAGTGCTGTTAGATTCATCAGATGAATTTGGTATTTTATCAACACATATTCATTCTGATGGCGCATTTGAAGATTTACTTTATTGCCCAAACCCTCAGGTTGCAACTGAAGAAAATAAAGCTGAAAAAGGCTTTATTACTATGAAAGGCAATGAAGTTTTTAAAGTCGCAGTTAACACATTAGGGCGAATTGTAGATGAAACCTTATCGGCAAATAGTTTAGAAAAGTCGGATATAGACTGGTTGGTTCCTCATCAAGCGAATACTAGAATTATTGCGGCAACAGCAAGAAAGTTAAAAATGTCAATGGATCAAGTTATTTTAACTTTGGAAAATCAAGGCAATACATCTTCAGCTTCTGTTTTGTTAGCTTTAAATGAAGGTGTTAGAGATGGGCGTATTGAACGTGGGCAGCTTATTTTGCTAGAGGCGTTTGGTGCTGGCTTTACTTGGGGCTCTGCATTAATTAAGTATTAGGCAACCGGCAACAAATAACCCACTCACCTTGCTGGCTTTTTTATCCCTGCTCAAACCATCTCAATCGTTACGTAGCTGGCTATGCGCCTCTTGAGATAGTTTGATCAGGAACAAAAAATCTGCGCAATCTGGGTGGGTTATTTATTGCCAGTTGCCTTAGGCATCTAGCAACAAATAACCTGCACAATTTGGATGGGGTAAGAGTAAGGGATAAGGTCTTATCTTGTATTTTTGAG
>JALSLS010000101.1 GCA_026988195.1 Methylomonas sp. | reverse complement strand
CTGGAGCTACAGTTTCTTTGTTGGCTTCCGCTATGGGAGCCGAAGTTATCGCCTGCTGTTCTGGCTGTTCAATTACTTTTTCAACTTTAGTAGATATAACTGGCTCAACAGCTTCTTCTCTAACAACAGATTGTTTTTGCGTCAAATCTAACAGCTCTTGCTCTCTCTGTTTAACTTGTTCATCCTGGCGCTGTATTGTTTCAATTTTGTGCGTATTGTTTAATTCTAACAACTGCCCTTCTAGCTCTAAAACTCTATTTATCTGGGTTTTAGTTGATAATTCCTGCTTATCAACTTTTTCAAGCAATGTGTCCTTGAGCTTTAGTTCACTTTCTAACTCTGACTTAACTGAATTAAGTTCTGCATTAGACTCAGCAAGCTGCTTTTCTAGGGTAGTAACTTGAGACCTTACTTCTTCAAACTTAGCAATATTATCTTTGTACTCATTCAACTCATTTTGTAACTTTTCAGATAACTGATTTTTCTCAATCAATTTTGAATTAGCCTCTTCTATTTCAAGATTTTTTTCTTGCGATAACTTTAAAAACAATTCATCTTTGTTAGCAATCTCAGTTTTATGTGCCTCTTTTTCCTGCTGCAAATCAGCAGCCATCTTTTCTAACTGCTGCTCCTGCTCGGTAATTTTTGCAACATTAACAGCCTGTTCCTTTACCAACTTATCATGAGCATTTTTAGTTTCATCTAATAGTTGCCTATTTTGCAAAAGTTGCTGCTGTAAACTTTTAATTTTCCCACTTTTTAAAATGGCTAAAAAAAACATCCCAATAAAAAAAGCAACAGTACCCAAAACAACACTGTATCGCGTATTTGCAATTGCTGTTTGCTGCCAATCAACCCAATATACGGCCATTATTTCTATAATCTGATCCATTAAAACCCCCAAAACCATTTTAAAAGAGATAAATTTACCAGATTTAACCCATATTCAGAAATATAATTTAGCGCTCGTAACAGAATAATTTTATTTAAAGTAATTTTTAAGCAATCCTCTCTAACATATAGTTTAAAATAGTAAATATAAATTCCCCCTTAGATTTATTATTTTATGTCATCACAACTTGCATCATTTTTTTCAATTTCAGCATGGAAACAACGCTTAGTATTTTGGGGTGGCGCTATTTTTGTTGGTCTTTTAATTGTGGCAATGACACTTCTGAGTGAATGGGCGGGTGAAACTTACCGCTTAATATCAAAGCAATATTTTTGGTTTAACTTTATCGTTGCCCCTCTTGGGCTAAGTTTTACCGCTTGGCTTACTTTTCGGTTTTTCCCAGGCTCTGAACGCAGTGGAATCCCTCAAGTAAAAACAGCCCTTGAAATTACCGGCAATTTAGAAGACAGAAATAAACTCATTTCCCTCAGAATTGCAATTGGAAAGATGCTTTTGCCTATTATGGGCTTATTATCGGGAGCCTCTGTTGGTTTTGGAGGGCCTGCTGTGCACGTAGGGGCTTCATTTATGGCCTCCTTAGGAAAAGCAGTAAAATTCCCCCCACATTACATGGAGCGAGGACTTATTTTGGCAGGTAGTGCCGCTGGCTTTGCTGCTATGTTTAGCGCACCTTTAGCCGGTATTATTTTTGCAATTGAAGAAATGGGGCGTGCTTTAGAAGAAAAAATAAGCAGTTTAGTATTAACCGCCATTGTATTTTCAGGTGTTACCGCTTATGCCATCTTAAATAATTATATTTTTTTTAATGATAAATCTTTCGTCATGCCTTGGGGAGAAAACTGGCTTGCTATTCCTCTATGCGGGATAGCAGGTGGTTTTTTGGGAGGGGTGTTTAGCAAAATCATTATTCGGGGTGGACGATTCCTAAAAAAAACAGGACTTTCCATTGTCATTATTGCTTTTGCATCGGGTGGGGTTATTGCCATTTTAGGGTTTTATTCCAATGGTGATTCATTTGGTACAGGGTATTCGCAAGCCAAAGCCATTTTAATGAGCACTGAAACCATGGATCCCTGGTTCCCTATCTATAAAATGCTAGCCTCTTGTGCAACTTTTTTTAGTGGTATTCCTAGCGGCATTTTTGTTCCTTCTATTGCCACAGGTGCTGGCTTTGGCGTTAATTTAGCCCACTGGTTTCCTGTTGCTCCTGCTTCAGCCATGATTTTGTTAACCATGACAGCTTACTTCTCAGGGATGTTGCAATCCCCCCTTACTTCCTTTGTTATTGTGATGGAAATGACAGGTAGCCATGAAATATTAATTCCTTTGATGGCCACCGCATTTTTTGCAACGGGCACCTCAAAATTAATAAACCCCACACCGCTGTACAGAGCACTTTGTAACTCATATACACCGCCCGCTAAAATAGAAGAGACAACGGATGAAAGTAAAATTACTTCTTAGCTTAGTTGCTGTAACCCTTACGGCTGTTATTTTTCTTGTTAACCAGCCAAATAAACCTGCACCTAACGTCACTTTTAGCACTATTTTTGGTGAAAAAATCGAGTTATCAAAACTAAAAGGGAACCCTGTTATTGTTACTTTTTGGGCAACCGACTGTGCCGGATGTATTGAAGAAATCCCTCATCTAATAGAGCTCTACCAGCAATTTCACCCAAAGGGTTTAGAAATTATAGCCATAGCCATGTATTATGATCCGCCTAATCATGTGGTCGAAATGACTAAAGCAAAACAAATACCTTACTACGTTGCATTAGATTTAAAAGCCGAACACGCCTTTGCTTTTGGACAGGTAGAATTAACACCAGCCACTTTCTTAATATCGCCAGCAGGCAATATCATTTTGCAAAAAACAGGGTTATTTGACCTGCCAAAAATGCAACAACAAATACACAATTTAATTACAGGATAAAACTATGCTCTGGTTAAAAGCATTACACCTTATTTTTATGGTCACCTGGTTTGCAGGACTATTTTATTTACCTCGACTGTTTGTATACCATGCAATGAGCGAAGATGAAGTTAGTAATGAACGTTTTAAAATAATGGAACGAAAACTTTTCTTTGGCATCATGACCCCCGGTATGATCGCCACCTTTATTTTTGGTATATGGATGTTGACTGATTATGCCTGGGAACTTTATTCAGCAACGGGCTGGCTACATGCTAAATTAACCTTATTAGCACTTTTACTGGTTTACCATGGGTTTTGTGGCAAATGGCTATTAGACTTTAAACATGATAGAAATCAACGCTCTCATGTGTTCTACCGCTGGATGAATGAAGTCCCTGTTTTATTTTTAATAGGTGTCATTCTCTTAGCGGTGGTTAAGCCTTTTTAAAATAACCTATGAATTCACTTGGTTTATGTGACATTATCACTGTTTACTAATTTAACATGTACTAATATAGATACCGAGCCTAGTTAAACCTTTATGCGCTCAGGTTTAACTAGGTAAACACACACCAAACACTATATTGAGGTAAACAAAATGATAGACTTTATGCTAAGTATTTTTTCTTCTATGTTAAGTATGGATATGAGAGACCATCATGACATCCCTTTCGCTCTACCCTTATTAATGGCATGTTTTGTTGGTGGAATAGTTGGGTTCACTATCGTACGATTAATTGGTAATGAACAAAAGGAAGATGCAAAAGCTGCTGTAAAAATAATAGATTAAAAAGTTGCTTATTGATTGTTGTATAAGTGGGTTTATTATGAGGAATAACCTGCTTATATAACCATTTAACCTTGATTTATCTTTCCTGAATTAACTTTTTTAGAGCATCCCTATCTAAAATAACCACAGCACCTCGATTCAATTTCACCCAGCCTTTTGCTTCAAACTGCTTTAAATTTCTAGATATAACTTCACGAGCAGAGCCCAATTTACTTGCTAAATCTTGATGTGTTAACTGTA
>JALSLS010000100.1 GCA_026988195.1 Methylomonas sp. | reverse complement strand
ACCTTATACCCAGAAACGGTATTAGTCATGCTAACGGGTAGAGCTGAATTGGACATCGCTATAGAAGCATTACACAAAGGACATATCTCACGCTTTTTGAATAAACCCTGCCTCAAAGAAGTATTGACGCAAACCATCAAGGATGCTTTAGAACAATATCGGCTGATTCAGGCTGAAAAACAGCTACAAGCTGAGCTAGAAGACAGCAATAATCAATTAAATGAACTTAATAATCATTTGGAAGATTTGGTTAAGGTACGCACTCAAGCTTTAACCACCCAGTATCAATACGTCAGTACCTTAGCGCAATTGGAATCTTCGTCACAAATTGCTAACGCTTTAATCAAGGCAGTGCAAACATTAGCTCAGACAGACGATATTGCGTTATTTCTAAACCAAAATGATAAAGCAGGCTTATTCCTGCCCCACCTAGATCTAGCCAAAAAATATAAATTGCTACCTATAAGCCAAGAAGACCAGCAACAGGGGATTATTGCTCAATGTCTACGGAGTAAGCAACCAATACTTATAGAGTCTGATATTGAACTTTCTGCCATCGATCAAAAACTTTTTATTGGAACAGCTCGTGCTTGTATTCCTTTAGAGGCTGATAAACGTATTATTGGCTTATTAAGTATTAGTACCAACAATAAGGATCAACTCGATAAAGTTCAGATCAGCACTATTCAAGCTTTGAGTAATACCAGTGCAACTGCATTAATGAATCACTGGCACTTAGAAATACAAACAGAATCACAAGATGCGATTATTACCGCTTTAGCCAAACTATCTGAACATAAAGACCCAGAAACAGGCGCACATTTACTGCGTTTGAAAGAATACTGCGCATTACTTTGTCAATGCATGGCTCGCTCGGGAAAATATCAAACCCTTGTAACCCCAGAATTTACAGAGGATTTAATAAGATCTTCGCCCTTACACGATATAGGAAAAGTCGGTATAGCAGATGCAATCTTAAGAAAACCTGGAAAATTAACTGAAGATGAATTTTCTATCATGAAAACTCACGCGAGTATAGGTGGTGATACCTTGCGTTCTGTGTATGATCGCTACAGCTCACAATCTTTTATCAAGTGTGGTATGGAGGTCGCATATTGTCATCATGAAAAGTGGGATGGGTCAGGTTACCCACAAGGCTTACGAGGGGAAGATATTCCTCTTACTGCCCGTATTTTAGCAGTAGCCGATGTCTATGATGCCCTGACAACGCGACGGGTCTATAAACCACCGTTTTCCAGAGAAAAAGCCAGGGAAATTATTATTACAGGTAGTGGCCAGCATTTTGACCCTGATGTAGTCCTCGCTTTTATCGACTATGAGCCTATGTTTCATAGTATTGCAAAAGATATGGCTGATAGTGTCTAAGGCAACCAGCAACAAATAACCCACCCACCTTACTGGCTTTTTTATTCCTGCTCAAACCACCTCAATCGTTATGAAGCACACGGATGTGCAAGTGTCGCTCGAAGCAGGATGCTGGTTGCGGCCGTAGCTGGCTATGCGCCTCTTGAGATGGTTTGATCAGAAACAAAAAATCTGCGCAATCTGGGTGGGTTATTTATTGCCAGTTGCCTAAGTTAACACACCCCTCGGTTTAATTTATCAGTACATGCGTATAGTTTGAACAAGGAGAAAACCACATGTTCTAATAGTTAACTTCGACCTTTTACAGCATTCCCTTGTGCCAGAATAGCTATCGAAATTATTTCCTGCAGGTTTCTAAGTCAAAGTACAGTGGGGTAGGCATTTTTATGCAACTAACTTTTTCTCAATATATCGTTGACGTTTCTTTGCTGTGATTTTATCTAATTCGACCATGATTAGACTGTCAATACAGTTATTAAAACTTGGGTCGATATTGAAATCAATAAAATGGCAGCCGTTATCAGAGCATAATTCTACATACTGTTTATATAGCGTTGGAACTTTAACGCCCAGTTTCTTTAATTCACTGTTTAAAATTTTAAAGCTGGTTTTGTAGTCGTCATTGAATTCTGATTCGGCAAATCTCTGGGCTTGTTCAGAGATTACAAAAGGCATTTTTGCTGTCGCTAAACCTTGATCGGAGCCGAATTGTTGCTGATAAAAACTGATGATGACTTCTTTGGCTTGTGGAGGATAGGTGTCACTAATACTGACTGGGCCGAATAAATATTTAACTTCAGGGTTTTCTCTGAGATAAGCACCAATGCCATACCATAGATAATCTAGACTGCGTTGCCCCCAATAGCGAGGTTGAACAAAGCTTCGCCCTAATTCTATACTGTGGGGTAAATAACATTGAAAATTAGGATTTAAGTCAAATAAGGTGTTGGTGTAAAACCCATTAACTCCATGGGTGGCCATGATTTGGTGGCCTTCGCCAATACGATAAGAACCCACTATTTCTAGATCATTGTCATCCCACAATACTAGGTGGCTGTAATAGACATCAAATTTATCTAAGTCTTGGGATTCCCCCGTTCCTTCATCAACGGTTCTGAAAGTGAGTTCGCGTAAGCGAGCAATTTCTTGCATAACGGGGCAGTCATCTTTAAATTGATAAAGAAATATTCTTTTTCCATCTTTAGTCTCGCCTAGTTGGCGAGATAGATAAAGGGCTTTTTTTAAAGCTTTACTATTGGCTGGGTGAGCGACTGTTTCAATGGTATCAAATAAGGGTTTTTTACTTTTTTTCGCCAAATTTAAAACATGCTTCCGAAACTTTTGGCTGATTATCTTTTTAGGATCGGTGTTGTCAGAAAAAGCTTGATAAGCGATAGGCGAGCCCACTGTAAATTTGAGCTCTTGATTATTTTTGTTGAACATTTCTTTAATCAGCAGTAATGTACCTAAGGGCTTGTAAAGCATTGATGCGCCATAGAATAAAGCAGAGTTTGAGGCTTTAATGTGAATGGGCAGGATGGGAGATTTTGTTTTATTTGCCAGCTTTAAAAAGCCTGTTTTCCATTTGCCATCTTGGATGCCTTTTGGGGAAATTCGAGACACTTCTCCTGCCGGAAATATAATGACGGCTTCTTCATTTTCTAAAGCTGAAAGCATGCTTTTATAGGCTTGTTTATGGGAGGCTTTTGCAGAGAGTACATCAACTGAAAGAAAAACAGATTGGAGTGGCTCCATATAGTTTAGTATGCGGTTGGCAACAATGCGAACATCTGGCCTAACTGACCGGATAAGCTTTACTAAAGCGAGGCCATCTAAAGTGCCAATTGGGTGGTTGGCTACAATTATTAACCGTCCTTCAGAAGGTATGTTGTTATATGAGTTGGGACTGACTTGATAGCTGAATTTGAAATAATTAAGAAGTTTATCTAGAAAAGCAAAGCCTCGAAGATGCTGATATTTTTCAATAACCTGGTTGAAGTCGTCTTCATGTAATAGTTTTTTGACTAGTTTAATGATTAATTTTTTGTCTTTACCCGTTTTTAAGTTGGGGTAAGTTTCATTTAATATTTTTTCAGCATCAATCATAAGGTAGTGTTTTTTGAAGTGAATTAATGGCTTGCACCATAGGCCGTAAAGCTCTGTTGTTCGTAGGGTTAAATCATACGGTGAATATATTTCAGAACTATGACGATAAATTTAATTGCTAACAATCTCACTTTAAATCCAACACTGGTGACTGCGCGAAGTATAAATGCAAATCTGTTCCAGACAGATTTGTGCCGAGATCCAGAATCCAAGGATGGGATGGTTGTATAAACAAGTATCTGCTAATTATTCAGATCGTACATCCCTATACACTGGATAAGTAGTCGACCAAAAGTCTTTTAACAAAAAATCGCGTCATCCCCGCATGCTCTTAGCGGGGATCTTCTACGGTCACAAAGATTCCTGCTAAGAGCA
>JALSLS010000099.1 GCA_026988195.1 Methylomonas sp. | reverse complement strand
GTTCTGTTTTAATGCCTTTTGCTATATCTTTTGCAAAGACTTCTAGTTTTGCTTTGTTCATAATTTACCTATCCTTATCCTGTTGGATTAATGATAGGCAATTACACAGATTTTGTTACAGTCTCGATTTTTTCTGTGGATAACTCTGAAGTGTGAGTTATAGCTACCACTTTTCTATCTAACTGTGAGTTAAAGCTACTACTTTCCCCTGTGGATAAGTCTGGTTATTTCAATTTCTCTCTTCTTTTCCCTGTGGATAACTAGAAGTGTGAGCTAAAACTACCACTTAGTGTGAGTTAAAACTACCACTTTGAACTCTAAATGTGAGCTATAACTACCACCTTAAAAATCAATTATTCATTAAATTTCTGGCTCTTTTATTGGCTGCTTTTTGCTCCTTTTCAAATTCTAATGAAGCCGTTACCGTATACACCACATCAATAATTGCTCGACCTCTTTTTTTCTCTTTACTACTGTACTGCATTAAGACTCTTTGGCTTTTTAATTCTTTAAGTGCTGACAGTACTTTTCTGCGATTATCAATCTCTCTAGATTGTTCTAACAGCCCTGTATTCTCTTTTAAATATTGATACATGAAATGATAATCATCTAGTACACTCGCTTGCTTATAACGGTGAACAAAGTGTTTGTATAGCCACCTTGAGAGTTGCTCTTTACACCTCATCATTCGATCATAATTAAACTGTCTATATTCTAAATTGTTTATTGCTAAGCTTATAAGATAAGGCAACCTAGCAATATGTAGGCTCTTTCTATTCTCTATGTACTCTTTTCTAGTAACAGTAAAAACAGTTAAAAGAGGCTCATTGAATAATTCTTTTTTATTTTCATATACGGTTATATTACTGTATCGCATGACATCAATAGCTTGTTTGATTTGTCTGATACTTCTACTTTTACCCCTTTCTTTTAACTCTTTTCGAATCATTGACAATGAGAACTTAACCCATGTTTCAGGCTCATGAGGGTTGTGAATTCCTCTATACTGGTCTGAAAGAAATCGTAGAAGAACTTCCTCTATCAGCTCTTCTGTAATACTTGGGAAAAAATGCTTATAGCTTCCATCTTTTTGAATTATCTGAGCGGGTCTAATTAATACAGAATAGTTAATTTTATTAAAAATAAACTCTTTTTCAAAAGGCTCGGCATAACCATCATTATTTCTTAATTTAGCAACTTGTTTGGCGGTAAAAATATACTTAGGAATTCTTTGCCACAATTCAATTGTGTTAGAAACAAGATCACCATCATTGGCAATAAACTTAGTGAACAAGTCATACTGAAGGTTTTTAGTAAACTGATCAGGTGGCTTTTTAGGTAGCTTTTTACTCATAGTAACTAACTATTTAAAACAGAAGGCAAAGTGCCTTCCTACACCTCGTCATCAATGATTTGTGCAATTTTCTCAGTTTTAAAGTAAACCCGCCTACCCATTTTCTTTTTTGCGGCATTAATAGACTTAGATATTTCACTATTGCTATTCAAAGAAACCCTCAAACCTTGTGGTGCTCTATCGAGAGTTTTAGCTAAAGCCGCTAACGACATTAAAGGGCCATATTTATCTTGAAGGTATTTGTGCGTTGAAGTCATATTATTTACCATAGGTAACGAAACTTGCTGATAAATTACTATTAATTTATGATAATAAAAATGTGATGCAACGTAGCTTTAGATTGCAAACTGAGGAAATATGCCCAAAATTCATACCTTTACAGGTGAAAAAATATTTGAAAAAGAAATTCGAACTATTGCTTGGTTTAAGTCTGTATTAAAAAAATCATCCACCACAAACCCCACTCAATTTGGAAATCTGATAAGAGATTTAAAAGGTGAATTTGGAGAGGGAAAAAGGCAATGGCATAACTATGGAAAAAAATTATCCTGCCCTTACGATGACACCATTGAAGATGTGGAAAAGCTCTTCCCTGGAACAGGGAATATTTTTAAAAATGGTCCAGAAGAAAGTTTTTTATTTCGAGCCATGTTTGAAGATGAAGAAAACTATTTCGCAGAAACAATTAGACGTAAAACAATTCCCTTTAAAGGGTTATCTGCCAATTCATATAGACTAGGGCTACTTGATACCGAAGACATAAAAAAAACACTATCTTTCTTGGAACTAACCCTTAATGAATATCGCAAAACCAACTCAGGCAATTTAGGCTACTCCCCACAAGCACTTTTATGCCTTAGTAACAGTACGATCTTGTTTAGGTATCTGATTAAACGTAGTTCATATTCATTTTCAGACTATTATGTCGAAGATTCATTAGCGATTATTATCAATATAATCGAAACAGAAGATATGAAAACTTTTCTAAATGAATATGAAATTAGAAATTTATTCCTATCGTGGCTTTATATAAAAACGATAGACTGGTGTTCACACAGCCATACAGGAAATAAATTTATCATAAGTACCTGTCATAGCTTACCAAGCTCTGAAGCCTTTATAAAAAACCCAAAATTATTTTTAAAAGAATTTTTAAAAGCCCAGCTAGAGTATGCCATCAGATATGGCTACGATGGTGGTGACAAAACAATTATTGAAGTAAATCAGTTTGTAGCTAAAAAGGCATCTAAGTGGTTTCCAGACGAGGAAATTGATTTTATAGATCAGCTATCTTATCTGAAAGATTCTCTGTCCTCAGATGCGTATAGCGCTTTAACATCTGCATAGACTTATGCCCAGTAATAGATGATACCTCTAAATCAGATAAGCCCGCCTCAACAAATCGGCTTGTAGCTTCATGGCGTAAGTCATGAAAGCGAAGTCCTTCAATGCCCGCTTTTTTTCTTGCTGTATTCCATACTTTACTTGTTATATAAGGTCGGCGAATGCCATCTCGCCCAGGTTCTCCATAGAATAATAAATCAGTATCTATAGGTCGAATTGGATGGTTAAGAACTTCTTTTAAAACAAGCACCGCCTTATGTGACAAAGGCACTGTTCTGGGTGTGCCATTTTTAGTATCCGACAAGAATAGCGTTCTTTTTTCCAAATTTACATTACTACGTGTAAGACTCACAATTTCACCGTGACGCATACCTGTGTACAACGCTAACTTAACGATCCATGCAAGCATCGGGTTACTATAAGACTCACAAGCAGAGAAAAGCCTTTGTTCTTCATCTCCTTCTAATCGTCTATCTCGTCCTTTGGATGTTTTTGGTTTTCTTACATTTAATACAGGGTTAGCAGGTATACCCATACCCCATTCTTTAATTGCAATTGTGTATAAGTGGCTGAGTAGGGCTAGTTCTAACCGAACTGTGTCTGTACTTAATCCTGATGCAAGACGTTGGTCACGGTAGTTTGCAATATGTTCTGCACTTAATGACGCTAAGGTATAACGACCTAATTGTTTTTGAATGAATTTAGCTCGATTCTTTTCAAACTTATGAGTAGATGGTTTTTTTAATGAGGAAATTTCTTTAATATAACGATCAAAGGCTTTTGTTATTGTTGTTTTTTCAGAGTTATTTCTGGGGACATAAATACCCCGAACAATCTCATCTTCTGTTGTTCTTGCCCAATCGGTCGCATCCCTTTTAATTCTAAAAGTTTTTGTTGCTATTGGGTTTCCTGTAATGCGAATAATCGCCTTCCAAGAATCTGATTTGGTCTTAACGATGGTAGCCATAAAATGTACCTTGCATCTGAGCAGTGTACCTTTATTGTACCTCATTTGAAAAACAAAGAAAAAGGGCTGTAACGAAAACCGCTACAGCCCTTATAAATATGGCTCCTCGACCTGGACTCGAACCAGGGACCAATAGATTAACAGTCTACTGCTCTACCAACTGAGCTATCGAGGAATTGGTAGAATTCTGTTAGCAACATCGTATTCGATGATCAACAGAG
>JALSLS010000098.1 GCA_026988195.1 Methylomonas sp. | reverse complement strand
CACTTCAGCCTGCACCAAAACCTTATCCACTAACTCTAAATCTATTCTCATAATAGACAAAGCGTTCTCCGTAAACCCTGATAGAACTACTTCTGGCATTACATCATGCGGCGATAACTCTGTAAGACGAGAAGCAAGGCTTAACAGATAAGTATCCAGCTTATGAACCAGCGCTACTTCAGGCTCCAAATAACACCCAACAGCCTCAAATAAAGACTCGGGCAGCCCCCAAGACTTTATTAACTCAGCTCCAACATCCGCATGGGTAAAACCTAAAACCTGCTTTTCGATAACTCCAACAAGTTGCCTATCGTAATTAGCCGCCAACAGAACCTCATGAGACTTATCCGGAATCTTGCAATACATAACCAAAGAACCTATATCATGCAATAACCCTGTCATAAAGAGTCTTTCACAATGCAAAATAGAGCTTTCTTTGGCCAATAATTTTGCAATAATCCCGCAACGCACACTCCGCATCCAGAAATCAGTCATATCAACTAATTCTATTGGGATCTTATCAAACTTATCAATGACAGACGTTGCTAAAACTAAATTTAACAAATCATCAACCCCAACAATAGTAATAGCTCTTGAAATAGTATCGATTTTTGCCTGAAAACCATAATAAGAACTATTTACAATTTTTAACAAACGCAGGCTCAAGCCAGGGTCTTTAATTATAGCTTCCCCCATATCACTTGTACTAAACCTAGGATCAGAAACCATTTCTGAAATTTGAAAATAAATATCAGGAAGTGAAAACAGCTCTAATGAGTTTTGAATCATTGATTGTGGGGTCAGCTCATCCATATCTATTTTCTCAAGAAGGAGTTCATTAAGGGGACTTTAAGAGTGAGTCAGGAACGTGTATGGAATAACTTCCCGAAATTATAACGTAGGGTTTTTGTTTCAGGTGGAATGATCTCAAGAGGCACATAGCCAGCTGCGGTTGCAACCAGCACCCTGCTTCAAGCGACACCTACACATCCGTGTGCTTCGTAACGATTGAGATGGTTTGAGCAAGGCGAAGGCCGTAAATAAAGCCCTCCATCAAAGCTTTTTATACAACCCTAACACTTTTTTTACATAGCTTTGTGTTTCTGGATAAGGCGGGATGGTATTTTTATATTTTTTAACCGCACCTTCACCCGCATTATAGCTTGCTAACACCAAGTCAAGATTTGAGTCAAACATCTGAAATAAGTCTTTAATATAACGCGTACCCCCTTCTATATTTTCAGTAGCATTTGTTCTATTTGAAACACCATACCGCTTGGCCGTTGCAGGCATCAATTGCATCAACCCCACCGCACCAGCAGATGAAATAGCTTTTACATCATAAGCCGACTCAACCTGAATAACAGCATGTAATAATTTTTCATCAATTTGGTATTTTTTTGCCGCCTTGGCAATGATAGGTGCATACTTCTTTTTATTTTTTGCCAGTCGTTTAAATGCACTTTTATAACTCTTGGGTCTTGTTCTAATAATACGCTTATACTTAAGCCCTTTTATAGGAGCATCCGTATAATACACACGTCCATCATCCCCTACTCGCTTATATACATCAGCATTTACAATCACTGAAAATACAATAAGCAGTACAAAACCTAACAATCTTTTCATCTAACACAGCCTACAACTAAAATACCTCTATAATTTTAGCGGCTTTAACGGCTTTGTCTACAGCATCAGTCACATTTTCTGCAGTTGCAAGCACCACTCCCATACGCCTTGCTACAAAAGATTCCGGCTTAGAAAACAATCTGACATCAATATCTGAATCTACTAATGCCTTATCAAGCCCCTTATATGCAACCCCTTTGGCATCAATTCCACCTAAAATCACTGCACTTGCACCTGCCCTATTCAGTGTCGTAGATACCGGTAACCCTAAAATTGCCCTTACATGCAAATCAAATTCTGTTTGCCTTTGGGTAACCATAGTAACCATCCCTGTGTCATGAGGTCTTGGACTTACCTCACTAAACCAGACACCATCCCCTTTCACAAACAACTCAACCCCAAAAAGCCCTAAGCCACCAATATTATCAGTCACTTTGCTAGCAATTTCTTTTGCCTTTTGCAATGCAATGGGTGACATCACTTGGGGTTGCCAACTTTCCCTATAGTCTCCCTTTTCTTGCCTATGCCCAATAGGCTCACAAAAATGTGTAGCAACTTGACCGTTTTCAGTTAACGCCCTAACCGTTAGCAAAGTGATTTCATAATCAAAATCAACAGCACCTTCAACAATCACTTTTCCCGTATCAGTACGCCCACCCGACTTAGCATAGTTCCACGCTTGCTCAAGCTGGTCTTCAGATTCAACCATTGATTGCCCTTTTCCAGATGAAGACATGGTCGGCTTAATAAAACATGGGTATGCAATACCATTGTCTACAGCTGCTTTTAACTCGGCATAGGTTTCTGCAAAGGCATAGCTTGAGGTTGGCACCCCTACTTCTTCCGCAGCCATACTCCGAATCCCTTCCCTATTCATGGTTAACTGCACCGCCCTAGCATTTGGAACCACTTGCGATAGACCTTCCGCTTCAATCTCCGCCAAAGCATCGGTAGCAATCGCTTCAATTTCAGGAATAATATAATCAGGCTTTTCAGCAATAATCAGTTTTTTTACTGCCGCCTTATCAGTCATATCAATAACATAACTACGATGAGCCACTTGTTGTGCAGGTGCATTCTGATATCGATCCACTGCAATCACTTCCACACCATATCGCTGCAAGGCAATAGCAATTTCCTTGCCTAGCTCCCCACTTCCTAACAGCAAAGCTTTTGTAGCATTTTCTGTCAGTGCTGTTCCAATATTCATGATAACCCTTTACTATTTTTCGGCTAAATAACTATCTATATCTTCTTTAGAAAACCCAATTTTCTTGGCCACCCTATCTGCATGACTTACTCGGGAAATCCCCTTAATTAATTTATAACTAGGCTGATCATCAGTAAATTCAACCTGCAGGGCAATCCCCATATTTTTAGCAATAAATACATCCACTAACTGATGGTTATGAGTGATTAAAATAGTATTATTGCCTTTACGATAAAAACCATCTAATACATTGGATGAAGACTCCATTTTCTCTTCAAAAGTGGTTCCCTCTGAAAGCTCATCAAGCACAACCAAACTTTTAGCAGTAGATGCTAAAAAAATATCTTTTGTTCTTTTTAACTCAGTTCCAAAGCGCCCCTCACCGTCATCTAAATGACTAATTTCTGGCGCTTGATAAAATACTCTATCAGCAACACTTAACCTTGCTGATTTTGCAGGCACATAACAACCGATTTGAGCTAAAACCTGCACTTGAGTCACTGTTTTACAAAAAGCTGTCTTGCCGCCACTATTAGGGCCTGTTACAAAAACCAGTTTATCTTGATCTAAAGTAAAATCATTACCCACATAAGCTTTATTATGCATCCCTAACACAGGATTCTTAACATTAGTTAGGTTAATGGAATGATGTTCACTTTCAATCATAGTAGGAAGAACAAGGTCTTTCCCATACTTTTCAGAAAACTTAATAAATGCAAGTAATTCATCTAATTGCCCCAAAGCATCTAAAGCATCACCTAATTCCTGAGATTCTTTAAATTCATCGCGCAAAGGGATAATACAGCTGTCTCGATCATAACCACCAATAATCGGAAAATACATCAATAAGACTGGGGCAAAAAGAACACCCGATATAGCTCCACCACCAAAAGAAAGCCCTGGTATGCTATAGCTTACAAACTGGGTTAAACCCAAAATACCGAGCACCACCAAGGTAATCAATAAAGGCTTAAAAATGCGGGGTTTGAATATTGTTGCAGGAACCCATGAGCCTTTGCGTTCCTCTTTGGTTTTAAAGCCTTGCTCAGTATTATAAACAGG
>JALSLS010000097.1 GCA_026988195.1 Methylomonas sp. | reverse complement strand
GTTTATACCTTCAGTATTACAGCTGTTAAGGATAATGCAGGAAATACAATGATTAGTACGACAGAAAGAGTTTTTACAACAGACTCTTCTGCTGATACAAGCACAGGAACAATAGTGGGAATTGATCCTGTACATACAGAAACCAATGTTGCCTTAGATAAAGTTATTAGTATTACACTCAGTGAGAGGGTTGACCCATTTAGCTTAACTGAAACGAGTGTAAGGCTATATAATTCAACTAATGGAATATGGTTAGATGCTACACGTAGTTTAAGTACTGATGGTAAATTGATAACACTAACTCCAAGTGAAGACCTTGAAGTTAGTAAACGTTACTATATTTATAATTCATATTATGCATATTTAACAGATTTGTCTGGAAATAGAATTAATGCATATAATCCATATTTTAATACGATAAATTAGAATGAAGGTGAACTTAAGTAATCGGTTTTTAATAACCAAATTTAAAGTTGTTTTTATAGTATTCAGTTTTATACTGACATCATGTTCTGATGAAGTAGACGATAATATGACCACTCAAGTAGTGGATAAAAATATTGTAAAAAAAGATCAGCTATTAAAACAACAAAATATTTCTAAAGACCATTGGCTGCTGAAAGAAAAAGGAAAGCTGAATCCAGCAGTTTTGAGTATTGATAGAAAACTGGATGATCAGGAAACTGCTTTATTAGAAATTGACAGGAGAGAAATGGAAATAGGTTTTAAAGAGCTTATTGAAGAATTGGATAGTAATTTGGATAACCCTGATGTTAGAAAAGAGATTACTGAAAAAATGCAACAGAATTCAATTGAGTACAAACAAAAAATGTTAGTGTTGGCAAAAGATAAATTAAAAAAACAGAATAACTAGGCTGTATTTTTAATATAGATTCCTTTAATTTAGCAATAAAATTATTTACCAATAATAAATGAAAATAATAATTATTTTGGCATGTGTATGGCTATCTGCCTGCACAACGGCATCTAAACAACCAGCGAACTGGGAAGCGAATGAACTTTTTACCCAGTTATCTGAGTTAAGGAAAGAAATTGGGGTATTGAAAGTTGATGTTAAAGAGCTAAAACAGAGAGCAGTAAAAAAAAAGACTAAGAATAGTAACCAAGCAGAAATAGATTTAAGACACAGTTTTCCGATGGGAAAAGAAACTGCAAAATATGCAATTGTTGAGTTCACAGATTATCAATGTCCTTTTTGCCTTAAGCATAGAAAAAAAACATTCCCTCTAATAAAGCAACAATATATTGATACTGGAAAGATAAAATATTTTATTAAAGATTTTCCTTTGAACTTTCATAGTCAAGCAAAAAATGCCTCAGTATCATCGTTGTGTGCCGGGCAGCAAGGGCATTTTTGGGAAATGCATGAATTAATATTTGATAATAATAGAAAACTATCTGAAGAATTGTTTGTACAGTTTGCGGTTCAAATAAAACTAGATGTTTCTAATTTTAAAAAATGTTTAAGTAGCGCTGAAGCAAAGAAAATTGTAGATAATAATATTTCTGAAGGCGAGTTAATTGGCGTTAGAGGAACTCCTGCTTTCTTTGTAGGAAAAATAAAAGATAACAAGCTTGTTGATATAAGAGCCTTATACGGAGCTCAAAGTTTTTCTTCTTTTTCTAGAATTATTAACACTTTAATGCAAAAATAAGGTGGAAGAGGCATGAATGTACACACCTATCAAATTCGTATTGTAATTGATAGGTGAGGTGAATCTTGGGTAGTGGGGCAAACCTGTGCCCCAAAAGGTAGTTATTAATAATAAATTGTTAAAACTATAAATTAATCCGACCACTGAATCTTATTTGTCGCTTTTTCAACTCGCATTGTTACTAAGGTTTTTTAAATAACTTGACCAATGTGGATGGATCCCGGTCTAAAAACCCTTGATTAGCATGCAGTTGCATAAGTTGTGCGGCAAGCCCAGACATAGGAATGCTATTGCCTTGTTGGCTAGATAAATCAACCGCCATATTCAAATCTTTTAATAAAGTTTGGACTCGCCATTTGATAGGCTCAAAAGTTTCAGAGGCCATTTCAGGGGCTACGATTTGTAAAGGTTTTGAATCTGCAAAACCGCCTGCCAAAGCCTGTGGAATTTTTTCTGCATCAATGCCTGAAGACTTAGCTAAAGCCATCATTTCAGCAATCACCATTACATTGCAACTTACAATCATTTGGTTACATATTTTTGTAAGCTGCCCACTGCCCACACCCCCCATATGAGTGAGTTTCTTATATACAGGCTTCAATACCTGTCTAGCTATTTGTATATCATCTGCTGAACCGCCAGCCATAATTGCAAGTGTCCCTTGCTCTGCTCCTGTTGTACCACCAGAAACAGGGGCATCAATCCAGTTTGCGCCACAGTGTTGGTTAAGTTGTGCGGCTAATTGTTTAGTCGTTTCTGGATGAATGCTAGATAAATCTATAATTAATTGCTCAGCTGAGGCAGAGGGGATTATTTCCGATTGCACTATTGATTCAACAACTTCAGTGTTTGCCAAGCATAAAATTATAATATCAGAGGCCTTAACTAAATCAGCAATAGCTGAAAAGGCAATGGCTCCTGCGTCAGTGACAGAGATAAGTTTATCAGCGGATCGGTTCCATACATTAACCTTAAAACCAGCATCCAGTAAACGAAGTGTCATTGGTTTTCCCATTAAACCAATGCCGATAAATCCTAAGGTATATTGTTTTTTTGTCATTATAAAAGGTGTTTGAGTGATATGATTTGAATCGTATCATTTATAAACTTAAACCCAAAGTATGCCTCTTTTAAAAAAAGCCATTATCGTCATTATTTTTGTTAGTTGTTTTATCAGTCAGCAAAGTTTTGCAGATAAGAATAAATCAGCCATTGCAAGTGCTCACCCCTTGGCAACCTATGCCGGATTTGAGGTTTTTCAGCAAGGTGGAAATGCCTTTGATGCTGCTGTGGCAGTCAGTGCAGCACTCGCTGTGGTTGAACCTGCGGGTTCAGGCTTAGGGGGCGGTGGCTTTTGGTTGCTACATAGAGCCAGTGATGGTTTTGAAACCATGATTGATGGTAGGGAAAAAGCACCACTCGCAGCAGATAAGGATATGTTTCTTAATGCTCAGGGAACGGTGGATAAACAACTGTCTAAAGATAGTGCACTTTCCGCAGGTATCCCCGGATTGCCAGCGGCTTTGGTGCACTTATCTACAAAATATGGCAAGTTACCGTTGGCTCAAGTATTACAACCTGCTATTCGATATGCTCAACAAGGCTTTTTGATAGGAGAGAGGCATCGTAAATTATTAAGGTTTAGGCTTTCAGTATTACAAAAAAACCAAGAAGCGGCTGGTATTTTTCTGAGTGATAATAAGATCCCAGAAGCTAAGAGTTTATTAAAGCAACTTGATTTAGCGAAAACGCTTAAACAATTGGCTAAACATGGGCGCTCTGGTTTTTATGAGGGGGAAGTTGCATCAAAATTAATTATTGCGGTACAAAATGCTGGAGGAATATGGACAGCAGAAGATTTAAAACAGTATCAAATTGTCGAACGTGAGCCAGTACGAGGTGAGTATAAAGGGATTAAAATCACCAGCGCAGCATTGCCATCATCAGGTGGCATCGTATTAATTGAAGCTTTAAATATTTTGTCGGCTTACCCACTTGAGCAATTGGATGAAATTACAAGAAAACACCTTATTAGTGAAGCGATGCGTAGGGCTTATCATGATCGAGCATTATATCTAGGGGATAGTGATTTTATTGACGTGCCTATCAAACGGTTGCTTGATAAAAATTATGCAGCAGGATTAAGGTCTAATATTCGATTAGATAAGGCAACACCGAGTCAGTCATTATCAGGTAATGTTATACAAAAAAAGGGCGGGAGCGATA
>JALSLS010000096.1 GCA_026988195.1 Methylomonas sp. | reverse complement strand
ATTCTAAGCATTCCCACGAATAAGGTTTGAATGGTATTGATTAGATACCCGACTCCCCCAGATTTTGTTGCCATATTTTTATTCTTATTTGACATATTTAAACTATATTAAGGAACGTGTATGGAATAACTTCCCGAAATTATAACGTAGGATTTTTGTTTCAGGTGGACTGATCTCATGAGGCGCATAGCAAGCTACGCAACGAATGAGATCATTCCACCTGGAGCAAAAAGACAAGTTAGAAATCGGGAAGTTGTTTCATGCACGTTCCTAACGGGTAAAAAGTTAATTCACCCTCTCATCATCTTTATACAATGTTTCGCTCATAATCAAACCATTCTCATCCCAGATGGTGACCACTCCTTCCCTTTTTCCATGAACAAAGTTCCCTTGAACTTTTTTCTGTCCATTGGCATGCCAGTCGACCCATAAGCCATGTTTAATACCATTTTTATAGTATTTTTCTATGATTTGTTGTCCACAATCATTCCACCACGTCCATAAAGCCTCCTGTTTCCCTAAACTATACAAACCCTCACTCTCTTTACGCCCCGTCAAATGCCAAGCACAATATAAACCATCAGCTAAGCCATCTTTATAATGCACTTCTTTTTCAATTTGACCATTTGCGTAGCGTGAAATAAATTTCCCTGTAAAAGGCTGCTCAGATCCAGGCTCATAATGATACCCCCCTCGCTCTACCAATCTATTAACAACCTTATTAACCACTTCTTTTCCACATTCAGGGCAGAAATTGACCTCTCCCACTTCAGGTAATTTAGTACCACAATTATGACAAAACATTAATTTACTTCTCCTATGATTCTCTATCAGAATCCATTTCGCCCGCTTTAAAAAATCCCTGCCACTTTTTTTTCCCTGTTATTTCCCAAGCAACCCAAAAACCTTCCTGCAGCCCATTGTTCCAATGTCCTTTAGAGTATATTTGCCCACTTTCGTACCACATGGTTTCACAGCCATTTTTTTTACCTTGAGTATAGGTCACTTCCCCTTCTTTTTGTCCATTGGAATACCATGAAACCCAAACCCCATGCAACTCTCCTTGTACCCAACTGACCTCACTTTTCTTTTGGCCGTTTTCAAACCATTCAATTTCTAGGCCATCAAATTTATTATCTATATATCTGACTTCTTGGGCTTTACAGCCATTTTCATACCAATAACTCCAAATACCATGCCCTAAGCCTTGGTTAAAAGTTTCTTCATGCTTTTTCTGTCCCGAACAATAATAAGTAACACCTGAGCCACTAAAAGGCTTTCCTTCATAACACATTACATTATTTATTCTATGTAACTTATTGTAATTAACAACCTTTATTAAAGTCTTATTTCCACATTCAGTACAAAAATTGGCACTTACAAGCAATTGACTCCCGCACTTACAACAAAACATATCAATTCCTTCTACATATTCAAGGTAGGTACCAGTATAATTCAACACTTTAATGATGGATACAAAAAAGAGGACAATATCTTGCCAAAAGCTAGTGATTTAAAACAAGGGACTGCTATAGAAATTAACGGGGAACCCTACGCAGTCAAAAAAATTGAAGTCAGAAACCCAACTTCTCGTGGTGCTTCAACTTTATATAAAATTCGTTTTGCTCATATGAAAACTAAGCAAAAATTGGATGAAAGCTATAAAGGTGATGATTTTCTTAAAGAAGCAGACTGCTCTAAATTAATGGTACAGTATTCTTACCAAGAGAGTGACAGTTATACTTTTATGAACCTTGAAACTTATGAACAGTACACTCTAAATTCTGAAGATATTGAAGGACAAATAGAATACTTAACTGAGGGGCTAGAAGGAATTTCAATTTTACTTTTAGATGACGCTCCTTTAGGAATAGAACTTCCTAGCGCCGTTAACCTAGAAATCATTGAAACGCCTCCAGCGATGAAAGGTGCAAGTGCCACTAACCGAACCAAACCAGCACAACTTACCACTGGCCTTGAAGTGCAAGTGCCTGAATATATCGAAACAGGCGAAATCATTAAAGTTAACACGGATACTGGAAAATACATATCCAGAGCATAATTTTGATTTCACCCTCAATAACTATCTACAATATATGTCACAAAACATCTTAAATATTCATCACTCTAGCGTTATTGTTAGCAATACTCAGGAGTCTCTTAAATTTTATTGTGGTATTTTGGGATTAACACAACTTGAACGCCCCAACTTCCCTTATGATGGGGCTTGGTTAGACCTAGGGTTGCAACAAGTTCATTTATTAGAACTGCCAAACCCTGACCCAACAACGGGGAGACCTGAGCATGGAGGCAAAGACAGACATATTGCTTTTCACGTATTAAACCTTGATCTTGTTAAAGACTCACTAGATAAGGCTAAAATTACTTATACTTTAAGCGTATCAGGAAGAAAGGCATTGTTTTGTCGCGATTTAGATGGAAATGCCCTAGAGTTTATTGAGAAACCCGTATAAGGCTTCCTTTTTATGACAAACACTTACTTACCCTGTGAATTCAAAATATCACAACAGAATCAGAATTGCTTAATGCTCCAGTTATCGGGTGACTGGGTTATTGGTAATACAGTTCCTGAATTAAGTGCAGTTATAAACAAGCTAAATCAACACCCTAGTACCCAGCAGATAGAACTTAACTGTGATTTACTTGAAGACTGGGATAGCCGCCTAGTCTCTTTTATTTTTTTACTCACAGATAAACTTAGTAAAGAGAACATATCTATTGATATTACTGCATCACCTTCTGGTGTACAGAGCCTTATAAAATTAGCCTCTACCGTCCCTCTCAGAAAAGACGCAATAAAGTCACAGACGCACCCCTCTTTTACTGAACAGCTCGGTAACAAAGCCATTAACTCAATGGCTGAAGTTAACAAATTTGTTACCTTTATAGGTGAAGTCTTTTTAAGCAGTGTTAGATTCACCCAAGGAAAAGCCCGCTTTAGAAAACAAGACTTTTGGTTAATCATTCAAGAATGCGGCCCTAACGCACTCCCTATTATTACGCTTATTAGCCTACTAATAGGACTTATTCTTGCCTTTATGGGGGCTATACAGCTTCGGTTATTTGGGGCAGATATTTATGTGGCAAACCTAGTTGCTATTGGCATGTCACGTGAAATGGGAGCCATGATGACGGCTATTATCATGGCTGGACGTACAGGTGCCGCTTTTGCTGCAAAAATTGGTACAATGCAAGTTAATGAAGAAATCGATGCATTTAAAACCATGGGCATTACCGCCATGGACTTTCTGGTACTCCCAAGGATATTAGCTCTGATATTAATGATGCCGCTACTCACTCTTTATTCTGTTGTTATTGGTATGCTGGGCGGATTAATTGTTGGAATCAGTATGTTGGATATTTCAATGGTTGAATATTATCTGCAAACCCAGCAATCCATTACCTTAATTGATTGGTCTACAGGCATATTTAAAAGTATTGTTTTTGGCTTATTAATTGCTGTTATTGGCTGTATGAGTGGAATACAATGTGGCCGTAATGCATCAGCAGTAGGCGATGCAACAACTCAAGCGGTAGTAAGGAGTATTGTTATCATTATTGTAGTAGATGCGATTTTTACCCTGCTTTTTGAAAGCCTAGGTATTTAACAAATGACTCATGAAGCCCATATTATCGTTTCTGACTTAACTATGGCTTATGGTGATTTTGTTATTCAAAAAAATCTAAGCTTCAATATTAATACAGAAGACATCTTTATTATCATGGGAGGGAGTGGCTGTGGCAAAAGCACATTATTACGCCACCTTGTTGGCTTAAAACAACCCGCGAAAGGCTCAGTGTTTTATCAAAATACTAATTTTTGGCAAACAAGTGATCAACATCGTAATGAAATAATGCGTCAAAATGGTATTCTTTATCAAAGTGGAGCTTTATGGAG
>JALSLS010000095.1 GCA_026988195.1 Methylomonas sp. | reverse complement strand
GGGGTTGAGGCCAGTACGCTCAATGGCTTATGGTGATGAATTGCCTGTGCAACAATAGTTTCCATGGTGTCTGTTTCTTGGAATAGCATCATATCTGTAAAATGCAATGTTGCAACTAGGTGATGACCAGCATCCACCACAAACAATTTGATAATAGGACTATTGGGTTCTTCTTGTCTAAATGAACGTACTTTTTGTTTAACCTTTAGTAAGGTATCCGTCAATGTTGCCGATACCATCTCTACTTGCATGTATGCCCCAGCTTGATCTTCAGAAAACTGAGAAAGATGACTTACTTCCGCTTGTTCATCAGGAGCGAGTAGATTATAAGTGCTTTTTGCGTAATCCTGATCGTATTTTTTTACGCGCTGCAAAAAATCTGTCAACTCGTCACTAGCAAGAAAAGATAAAGCGGTTGCCATCTTCTTTTGGGGGATACGAGAAAATGCCTCTTCAAAAATTTCACTTGGTAATTCAAATAGTATTTTACATAAGTCTTCTGAAGGCGTTTTTGCTATTTCTGCAAAAAACTCGCCAACATCGGTTTCGTATTGTCGCTGTAACTGCCGTGCAATCTGAGTCGGTGTATTAGTATTTTTTTCAATCGCCATAATTTGCTTATTTGATTTAGGAACGTGTACGGAATAACTTCCCGAAATTATAACGTAGGATTTTTGATTCAGGTGGAATGAGATCATTCCATCTGGAGCAAAAAGACAAGTTAGAAATCGGGAAGTTATTCCATGCACGGTCCTTACCATATTGATGGGCACGTCGTAGCTCCTTTGCCAATACTACTTTTAAAGCTAAGCGTAAATAGTTTATTTATTGTTCGACCCTTTAGCTTTGTGACTATGTAAAGGACTTTTAAGCCAGCCAAGAAAGTGACGGTGCCTTTTTGTTTTATGGTCTAGATGCTGATAGACCAGTAATTTTAGGCCGTCTTCAATAAATACCCAGAATAAGCAATAAGCCCAGATTAACCCCACATACTCCCAAGAAATAGGCGTTACAAACCACCCAAACCCAGCAATCAAAGCTGCGATAATTTGGGTGGCGATAATAGCAAATAAGAGTATAGGTGCGGGAAAGGGACGAACCAAAAAGAAGTTCCTTGTGCGAGCTACAAACAAGGTTAAATGACCTGCTATGGCCAGCTTGAGGAAAATAATAGTTTGTAACTGCTCAATACTGACATGGAAGTGGTTGCGGGCAATCATTAATAGCAAAAAGGTTTCTGCAACACCTAGAACACCCAGCACCGTAGCAATGGTTAATACTTTACGCATATCCCACTTAACAGGTGTAGGTGGTAACCAAGTATTATCTTTAGCAATCATCAAAATTGGCAGATCATTCAATAATGCTAATAAGATAATCATCACCGCCGTAATGGGGTAAAAGTTGTAAACCAATATTGCTGCAACCATAAATAACATAATGCGAATGGTTTCAGTAATACGATAAATCGCATAAGCATTCATCCGTTCAAAAATACGCCTAGCTTCTTCAATCGCATTAATGATGACACCAAGCCCTGACCCTGTCAGCACTATATCAGCAGCTGCACGAGCCGCATCAGTTGCACCAGAAACAGCAATTCCTACATCTGCCTGTTTTAAAGCGGGGGCATCATTTACACCATCTCCCGTCATACCAATTAAGTGATTATTAGCTTGTAAGTCTTTGACCAGCCAATATTTATGTTCAGGAAATACTTGTGCAAAACCGTCTGCTCGTTCTGCACATTGAGCTACATTATGTATAACATCTGATTTATCTTTGGCTTGAATAATTTGGTTTGCCAACAGGATATTTTGGCCTAAACCCAGTTCTACAGAGATTTGTTTGGCAATTGCAATATTATCGCCTGTTACCATTTTTATATCGACACCATGCTCTTTCGCTTCTTGTATCATGCTAGTTGCATCTTCGCGAGGAGGATCAAATAAGGACAAAATACCCAAGAATACCCAGCGTCCAGCCTCATCTGTTTTAGCAACACCTAGAGCTCGATAGCCTTTAAGTGCAAATTCATTCACCGTTTGTTCGGCTCGTTCACGCATAGCAACATCGGGAAGACATAAGTCCAGAACCACCTGCGGTGCGCCTTTACTGACTTTAAAAGAATGCCCTTCCACTGGTTTTATAGTGACCTCAGTGCGCTTTTGTACCGGATCAAAAGGCATAAAATGCTGCTGCTGAAAGTCCTTTAATATTTTTTCATCATTCAGTGTTTGTAAAATGGCTGTGTCAATCGCATCAGGGTTCTCAGAGTCAGAAGCTAGTGCAGCAACCAAAATAGTCCCATGTTCATTGGCACCGTTAAACATCACAGGCTCACCCAGCGTTAACTCATTCTGTGTTAATGTGCCTGTTTTATCAGAACAAAGAATATCCATGCCGGCCAGTTCTTCGATTGATTCTAGCCGAGAAACAATGGCTTTTAACTTGGCCAGCTTTATGGCACCTACGGCCATAGTGACCGACAACACGGCTGGTAAGGCAACCGGTATGGAAGCCACGGTTAAAATAAGGGCAAACTGAACCAGTTCCATCAAAGGTAATTGCCGTTCAAACCCGACCAGAATAAGCACCATAACTAATGCCAAACTCATAAAAATAAGGTAATCACCAATCTGCATCACAGCTTTTTGGAAATGCGATACCGTTTTAGCAGAACTCACCAGCTTGGCTGTTTTACCAAAATAAGTATGCACCCCTGTACTGGTTACCACCCCTGTCATTTCCCCTTGTTTAGCAATCGAACTAGAATAAATTAAATCACCAGTACGTTTATTGATAGGTAAAGATTCCCCGGTTAAAGCCGATTGATCAATACTAAGATAATCACCTTCAAGCAAAGCAATATCTGCAGGAACCACATCGCCCAATCGAATTTTCACCTGATCCCCAGGAACTAATTGTGAAGCATCTATACTCGCCCATTGTCCATCTCTAAACACACGGGCTTTTAATGCCAGGTTCTTTTTTAACTGTTCGATAGCATTGCCAGCTTGATATTCTTGCCAAAAACCTACGATGGCATTAAAAAACAATAGAACCAAGATGATAATTAGGTCTTCAATATGATGTACAACAGCAGATAATATGGCCGCTATTTCAATCATCCAGGCAATCGGCCCCCAAAAATAAGATAGAAACTTCAGGATGTTACTTTTATGTTTATCCTGAATGGTATTAAGACCGTAAAATTCCAGTCGTGCTTGAGCTTCTGTATTAGAAAGACCATTTACATCACTATCTAGATATTCCAAAATAGCATTAGCCTCTAATGACCTAACTTTATCCGCATCTAGCGGTGGGGGGAATTTCTGGGTATTTTTTTGCATGATCAATCGCCTGATTATATTTTTTTGATACGCTTATTCACTTCAATAATGAATGATGATTTTTCTATTATGTATAATTTTAGTCGATAAAGCTTGTTTACCTATTGTGACTGTACGCCTTGAGTACGATTAATTTATCTACAGAGAAAAGCATGCCAATAATTTACATCATAAAACAATCAAATACATTACTATTAAATAAGGCATTTGATTTTAAAAGCATTAAAGAAGATAATCAACAGCCCTATCAAAATCGCTAAAAATGTATGTTCCCCCTTCAAGTTCAGTCATTAACAAAGATACTCTAGGCTATCTTAAAAAAATAGCTATTTATTTTCTTAGTCAGTTGCCTTATTAATCTTTTAAAATTATTTCAGTCAAACGGAGCAACATGCCAATACGGTTATTATTAATAGAAGACAATCAGGATTTACTTATCGAGTTGGTAGATTTTTTTGAATCACAAAATGATATTGTTGATACCGCAACAGATGGGCTAACAGGGCTACATTTGGCAGTTGTTAATCATTATGATGCTATCATTCTCGATTTAGGTTTACCCGGTATTAATGGACTTG
>JALSLS010000094.1 GCA_026988195.1 Methylomonas sp. | reverse complement strand
ATGCTATTCAACAGTACCATCAAGCGGTTAAGCAAGGCTCTTTTCCAACAGTACAACAAAGTTATTAATTGAAATGCATAAAGTAATAACCATTAGTGAATTAAGAGAAACGGTACGAGAGTGGCGCAAGCAAGGAAAAAGCATTGCCTTTGTACCAACTATGGGTAATTTACATGCTGGCCACCTTAAATTAGTGACTGAGGCTGGTAAAAGAGCTGATAAAGTGATTGTTAGTTTGTTTGTTAACCCAACTCAATTTGGGGTTGGAGAAGATTTTGAAAGCTACCCGAGAACGGAGCTTGAAGATGAAAAAAAACTAGAAAGTGTTTCTACTGATTTATTGTTCTTGCCCTCTGTATTTGAAATTTACCCAGAAAATCCAGTAACAACTGTCACTGTAAGTGGCCTGTCAACATTACATTGTGGCGCACACAGAATTGGACACTTTGATGGTGTCGCAACAATAGTTAGCAAGTTATTTAATATCGTTCAAGCTGACTTAGCAATATTTGGAAAAAAGGATTTTCAACAATTGGCGGTCATCAAGAAAATGGTTAAAGATTTAAATATAGCTATTGAAATTGTGGGCGTGGATACAGAGCGAGAGCATGATGGATTGGCGATGAGTTCTCGAAATGGTTATTTAAGCTCGCAACAAAGAAAAAATGCTCCAAAACTTTATCAGTCTCTATGCCAAGCACGAGATGCCGTGTTACAACATACTGAAAGTTATCCTGCTATTGAAACGGCATGTAAGAAAAGTCTGCAACTTGCAGGCTTTGAGGTTGATTATTTCTCTATTTGCAAGGCCTCTAATTTAGAGTTGGCAACTGAAAATGATAATGATTTGGTTATCTTAGCCGCAGCAAAGCTTGGCAAACCCCGCCTTATTGATAATGTTTTTTTTGAAAAACAATAAAATATTCAATTGCACCATAATCTAGGAGGCTGTCCGAGAATAGAAATCGTTGCGAGGGAAAGGGCTTTTTCCGTAGCAGGTTCTCTATTCTCGGACAGCCTCCTAGTCAATAGAAGTGCTCTTAAGAACGAGAGTTTAATAATACTTGTAACTTTGGAATTTATTAAATTCTTGTTCCTTAATACTTAAAATAGACAAACATGAAATTTATAGTCATTTTCTTAGCTCTGATAATGAGCTGCTCCTCGGTTTTTGCTATTCCACAGTCGAAAGCTATCAAGAAATCAGTTGATACTTTAAAGCAGATTAATGTTCAGTTACGAACTATTGGCAGCGATGAGGATATTAATAGGTTGCTACAAGAGAAGTCTGTTGTTTTAAACGAGCTTGTAGCGCAACTAAGAAAGGCTTCAATTGCTAAACTTGATTTTTCTTTAAGTAACATAGATAAGGCATTTTTGATCTCCAGGATTGAGGTCAATGAAGAAAGAGGGAATAGTCTTGCCGCTTTGCGAGATAAAATTAAACTTAGAGAATTTAAAACTAATCTCTCGATTAAGCAATATCTTGAGTATTTAATTGAAGCATCAAATAATTATCAGTTAATAGACGATATTGTTGATAAGTCACAAAATGAATTAGATAAAACCTTAAAAATTGAGAGCGAGCTTCTACTTCCAGAGATAGAAGTAGAAGGACGTGTTTATAAAGAAGTAGAGAGAAATTATCACTTGTTTTTACAGGCAAGCCATAGTTATCGAGATATTTTGAGTTATATTATTAGTAATCCTAGGAAAATTGCTTCTATACATTGGTTTCAACAGTTTTCACTAATATCGGCTATTTCTTATGTAAATCACTTTGACTTTGTACGTCCCATCAATAATAAGTTGTCGCCTTTTAATGTAGATGTCGGTGGACTGACTCTTTCATTTTTCATTATTTCTTTAGTTTATTTTAGTTACCCCTTTGTTTTTAAATGTACCTGCTGGTGTGTGGAAAACTATGTGATTGATAAGGATGTTGAGCAACAGGCTTTGATCTATCATGAGCTTAGAAAGCCTGCTCGAACATTGGTGGTATTTTTTGGTATCAATTTAGCTACCCATGCCTTCTTTTATAAAACAGATTATCGAGCTTCTTTAGAGGGAGGGGCTTTTATTATCTATAGTTTGATTTATATCTGGCTATTTTTTAAAGTTATTGACAGTATTGTTTTAGTACAAATTGAAAAGCTAGCCAGTTCAAACAAAGAACTAAGGAAAGAGTTATTTAACCTGGGAGTGCAGGTTGGAAAAGGTCTGGTAGTCATTGTTATTTTAACCTTTGGCTTAAATCATTTTGGAATAAGTTTAACTGCAATTGTTTCAACTTTGGGGATAGGTGGTTTAGCTTTTGCTTTGGCTGCAAAAGATACCTTATCTAACCTGTTTGGTGGTGTTACCATTTTATTTGACAATGTCTTTAGGATGGGTGACTGGGTCAAGCTAGGTGATGTGGAAGGTACAGTTGCCGAAATTGGTTTACGTAGCACAACGGTGAGGACTTTTGATAATGCTTTGATTACGATTCCTAATTCAGTTGTTTCAGTATCCAGTGTGATGAATTGGAATCGTCGAGCGGTGGGGCGACGTATAAAAATGTATGTAGGCGTCACTTATGAAAGTGATATGGATGATATTCGCCAAGCACTAGAAGATATTAGAGAAATGTTGAGATGCCATCCTGATATAGCGAATCCTAAGCAAAAAATAAGCAGTAAAAAAAGAAGTTTTAAGTTCGCTTCACAAGAAGATATGCACGGAATAAAAACAACTCAGTTAGTTTTTATGGATAGATATAATGATTTTTCAATTGATATTTTAATCTATTGTTTTACTAGAACCGTTGATTGGGCTAAATGGTTAGACGTTAAAGAAGATGTTTTGTTTAAGATCGCTGAAATTTTAGAGAAGAATAACCTAGAGTTTGCATACCCAACACAGGTTAGGATTCACCGCTCTGAAAAAAATAAAGAGATGAGTAATCAGCCACCTTTTGAAAAAATATAAAGGCCCTATATTTTGAAAGGGAGACTTGTTTGGGTATAATAGCCTGTTCATAAGGTTTCAAGATTTATTTAATATGCAAACAACGATGCTTAAAGCAAAGTTACACCGAGCGACTGTAACCCATTCAGAATTGGGTTATGAAGGTTCATGTGCGATTGATGGAAAGGTTCTGGATTTTTCGGGGATTAGAGAATACGAACAAATTCAAATCTATAACATTAATACAGGTGGTCGATTTACCACCTACGCAATAAGAGCAGAAGAAGGCTCTGGTATTTTTTCTGTTAATGGTGCTGCTGCGCGTCTTGCTTGCCAAGGTGATTTGGTTATAATTTGTGCCTTTGCAACGTTTGATGAAAAAGAGTTAGAAAACTTTAAGCCAACACTGGTTTATTTTGATGAGCACAATAATGTGACTCATTCCAGCCATGCCATTCCTGTTCAGGCGGCATAGATTTTATCGTTTAAGGTTAGAAAATAAAGACTTTCCTGATTACCCATGAGCTTTCGCCATATACAGCACACCAGTTCCACGTCATACCAGCAGGGATTGCTGGTATCCAGTGTATAGGGATGTATGATCTGAATAATTAGCAGATATTTGTTTATACAATCATCCCATCCTTGGGTTCTGGATTTCGGCACAAATCTGTCTGGAACAGATTTGCATTTACCCAAAGGGCATTATGCAGGATAGCATAATGTGAATCCCTGCCGAGATGATGTATAACAGTTGAATCGGTATTTTTATAAAATGGCTGAGACTCGTACGTAATCAGGAAGACTTTTATAAAAAGCCCCAGTTATAGCGCGTTCTATAGCTGGGGCTTTTTTGTTGTTAAGTTTCAGATAACTCAATTTCATTATGTTTTTCTGTCAATGTAATACTTTGCTCTACTGCTAGTAATAGCTTTTGTAATCCTATTTTGTTTTTTGTATTAATCAGAATGGGGGATTTGATTGAG
>JALSLS010000093.1 GCA_026988195.1 Methylomonas sp. | reverse complement strand
CCTACAACTTTCTTCAGCCGCATTATTAAGAGGGCAGGCAAAAAACTTACCGCAACAAATTGGCTATATTCGAACCGAATCTTTATTAATTAAAACGCCTGTTGACACTCACTATTTGGTCAACAACCATCCTTTAACTACCCGTGAATTGGTTATAGAGACTTTAACAGAGGGAGTACGCATTAATGCAGGGGAAAAATTTAGAGAAAGTCAGCAGTACTTGGATGACAAAGAAAATGTAATTTGTGACCAATTACCACAGCAAGAAAGTCGAATTAAATATTTAGGAGATACATTACCCTTTTTTTCTCATGCTTTGGAAGCAGACTTTAAAGATTTGTTTCTGTCCTTAAAAGAGAATGCCAATGTTAATAGTACTTATGTGTTATTGATGGTATTAAGTACATTATTAGCTACTTTAGGCTTATTTTTAAACAGTCCGTCAGTGGTGATCGGCGCAATGGTTTTAGCCCCTTTAATGGCACCTATTATTTCACTTTCTATGGGTGTACTACGTTCAAATAATGATCTAAGCCAGCGTTCATTTATAAGCTTATTTACAGGTATGTTGATTGCTTTAGTATTATCAGCCTTAATGGCGTTTATTTTACCGTTTCAAGATATTACAAATGAGATAGAAGGGCGGTTACATCCATCTACTTTAGACCTGTTGGTCGCAATATTGTCGGGTATTGCAGGAGCCTTTGCCAATGCTAGAGAGAATATAGCAAAGAGTTTACCAGGGGTCGCTATCGCTGTCGCCTTAGTTCCCCCTTTATGTGTTTCGGGTATTGGCATTGGCTGGTGGAATTTTGAGGTGTTTTATGGTGCGATGTTGTTATTTTTGACAAACCTGACTGGTATCATAATGGCTGCAGGTTTATCCTTTATGGTGATTGGATTTGCCCCTTTTTCTCGTGCCAAAAAAGGTATCGTGTTATCGGTGGTTATGGTTTCGATTATTTCAGTTCCATTATTCTTATCATTTTCTAATATGCAAGAAATTGCAGCTGTAAAAAAACAATTATTAAGCGAAAACTATCAAATCGCAGGACAGTATCAACAAATACGTAATGTTAAGGTTAGGTTGGGTAATCCATTAAAAATAAGTAGTGATTTAATCAGTAGTACAATACCTAACCCCAAAGTATTAATGCAATTTGAACAGTATTTAACGGAGCAACTAGGCCGTCCTGTCAGGGTGGATTTTGCTGTTCGATTGGTATCAGATCGATATTTTGAAAGTTATTAACTGTAAAACAGATGATTTACTAATGCTAAATGGAATTTAATTTGTTAGAATTTGATATATAAATCAGCTAATTGTGACTTTAATTTTTAATGTTTTATAACTATGAACTGACACCGGTTACTTTTAAAAATAATTTAGTTTTAGGGAGCTGGAAAGGTTTCTCCCTCTGATCGGTACAATACACTCAATACACGCCCTGTGGTTTATTAATGGGCATGTAATACTTTATTACTCCTTCTGACATTAAATTGTCACACTTAAATCAATATAATTGAAGATTTTTTACCCCCCAAACACAGGCAATTAAAATCGAACACAAAACCACAGAGCCAGAAAAAACACCAATGGAAACTAACGAATTAGAGAAACCTGAATATTACATTAATCGTGAATTAAGTTTATTAGAATTTAATGTCCGTGTATTAGCCCAAGCAAAGAATGAAACTGTGCCTTTGTTAGAGCGACTTAATTATTTATGCATATCCAGTTCTAATTTAGATGAGTTTTTTGAAGTTCGCGTAGCCAGTGTATTACAAATGGCTAATATAGATTCTAATGCTTGCAGTTCTGATGGTTTGACCCCTCATGAGCAACTGGAGCAGATTGCAATTAAATCTCATGAGTTAGTCAATGATCAATATCATGTTCTAAATGAAATACTGATTCCTGAATTGGCAAAAGAGAATATTCAATTTGTGCGTCGCGATAAATGGACTGATTTACAGAGAAAATGGTTGAATAAATTTTTCAATGAAGAGTTATTACCAATTCTTACCCCCGTTGGACTCGATTCTGCTCACCCATTCCCACGCATTTTAAATAAAAGTTTAAATTTCATTATTTCACTAACAGGGAAGGATGCTTTCGGTCGAAATAGCGGGCGAGCAATTTTACAAGTTCCTAGAGCTTTGCCACGTATTATTCAATTACCTGTTGATGAGACCCAGAGCGGGCATTATGACTTTGTATTTCTTTCATCTATTATTCATGCTTTTGTAAATGAGTTATTTAATGGTATGACTGTAAAAGGCTGTCATCAATTTAGAGTCACTAGGAATAGTGATTTTTTTGTTGATGATGATGCTATTGATGATTTACTTCATGCCGTAGAAGGTGAGCTGGTCATGCGAAATTATGGTGATGAGGTTCGTATGGAAGTTGATGAAAATTGTCCGGAACAAACAGTCTTATTTTTGCGGGAACGCTTTAGATTAAATGCTGAACGGGTATTTAAAACTAAAGGCCCAGTTAATTTAAGTCGTTTACAGGCTATTTTTAGTTTGATCGAAAGACCTGACCTTAAATTCCCACCCTTTAAGCCCTATGCTCCCACTCAATTGGGACGTAAAAAAAATATTTTTGACGCGATAAAAAAACAAGATATTTTACTGCATCATCCTTACGAATCATTTCTACCTGTCGTTGAGTTCATTCGTCAGTCAGCGCTTGACCCTAGCGTATTAGCAATCAAACAAACCCTGTATAGAACAGGGACTGATTCTCCTGTTGTGAATGCTTTAGTTAAAGCAGCAAGAGCCGGAAAAGAAGTAACTGTTGTTATTGAGTTAAGAGCTCGCTTTGATGAAAAAGAAAATATAGATTTGGCGGCAAAACTTCAAGAAGCGGCCGTTCATGTAGTCTATGGTGTGGTAGGTTATAAAACACATGCAAAAATGTGTTTGGTTTTAAGAAAAGAAGGCAAAATTTTACAAAATTATGTACATATGGGAACAGGCAACTATCACCCTAAAACGGCACGATTATATACTGACTATGGTTTATTTTCATGTAATAAGGAGTTAGGTGAGGATGTTAGGCGTATTTTTGTACAATTAACCAGTTTAGGAAAAGTAACTAAGTTAAATAAACTTTTACAATCTCCTTTTACTTTACATACTGGATTGATTAAAAAAATAGAACGCGAAATTGAAAATAAGAATAATGGCAAGTCAGCAAAAATAATCATAAAAGTTAATGCTGTGGTTGAAGAGTTGCTAATACAGGCCTTATATCGCGCTTCTCAGGCGGGTGTAGAAGTGAAATTGATTGTACGTGGTGTTTGTTGTTTAAGGCCCGGTATAAAAGGTATTTCTGAGAATATTGAAGTCCGCTCAATTATTGGTCGATTTTTAGAGCATACTCGAGTTTATATGTTTGAGAATGCAGGCAATTCAGAAGTATTTTGTTCTAGTGCTGATTTAATGAATAGGAATATGTTTAATCGTGTTGAAACCTGCTTTCCTATTGAAAACAAAAAGCTACACGAAAGGATCATGACAGATCTAAACAGTTATTTAAAAGATAATTCTCAATCATGGCTGTTGCAAAGTGATGGCAGTTATATACAAGTTCTACCTAAAGAAGGTGAAGAACCTTATAAAGTCCAAAGTGAGCTATTAAGGAAGGCTGGATAACTGAATATTACGAATAGCTAGAAAATTAAATTAAGCAAGTTGATGTAGGATGTGCTGACGATAGGAAGCGCATCGCTTGTCGTTGATACGCTTCCTATCAGTAGTACATTCTTGCCTTAATAGCAGCTGAGAATCTTAGTGGGTAAACTCATTCTTTTAAGGCTCCTTATTGTCCAGATAACCTAGTGAAACCTGACAACTACTAACGTTATACTTTAATGCTGGCACCACCTTGCTTAGCCAGCAATATTTTCGTGCTTGAAGGTAACCGTTCAG
>JALSLS010000092.1 GCA_026988195.1 Methylomonas sp. | reverse complement strand
TAACAACATTTAAACGATAATAAAGATCTAGTCTAAAAGAGCCTTCTTCAGTCATTTTTTTTAAGTTTCTATGACTTGCAGAAATAACCCTGACATCCACTTTTATAATATCATTTGAACCTACGGGGCGAATTTCACCTTCTTGAAGGACACGTAATAATTTAACCTGAAAAGCTGCAGACATATCACCAATTTCATCAAGAAATAGACTGCCTCCATCCGCAATTTCAAATAAGCCTTTTCGATTAGCAGATGCCCCAGAAAATGAACCTTTACAGTGTCCAAATAATTCAGATTCAAGCAACTCCTCTGGGATGGCACTGCAATTAACCGTTACAAACTCTTGCTTACCGCGAGAACTAATTTTATGTAATGCTTGTGCAATAAGCTCTTTACCTGTGCCGCTTTCCCCTTGAATGTATACACTTATTTTACTTGGGCCAACACTTTCAACTTCACGTAATAAATTCTCAATAATAACGCTACGAGTAATAATGTTTTCACGCCATGCTAGGTTTTTATTTAAGGTTTGTCCTGGCAAGTGTTTAACATGCAGCATTAATGCTTTTGTTGAAAGGTCAATTAATTCTTTACTATCAACAGGTTTGGTAAGAAAGCCAAACAACCCTTCATTGGTGGCAGCAACCGCATCTTTTATAGTCCCATGTGCTGTTAGAATGATAACGGGAATAGTCGGGTAAAATTCCTTTATATGGCTAAACAGTGCTAAGCCATTCATTTCGCCCATCCGTAAATCTGTAATAACCAAGTGAGGCAGGTAACTGGGTATTGTTGCAATCGCTTTCTCGGCACTCTCTACACAATTAACATCATAGCCAATAGAACGAAGGCGAAGCGATAAAAGTTTAAGTAAGCTGGGGTCATCATCTACCAGTAATATTTTGTGTGTCTGTAAATTTTTTTGTTGTTTATCTGTCATTACTGGGTTTTCTGATTAATAGTGGTTTCAATAACTTTTAACGCTTGTATTTTTGAAATAATATCCTGTAGCTGGACTTCAGTTTCATTTAATTTTTGTTTTAAATCATGGTTTTTTTGTCTAATATTTTTGTTTTTAGACTTTAAACGGGATAAATTTTTAAGTAGTTGTATTTTATTTTTATTTTGCCAATATAAATAATGTGTTGGCTCTAGTGCTGCTTGAATGGATTTTAATAAACTAAGTGCTTTAGGTAAGCTAATACAGTTAAAGTTACTATTTAAAGAGGAGGTAAGTAACCAAGCTGTTTTCCAGTCGTTTTGAGTTTTATGTTCATTTTTTAACTGTTTACAGATAAGTTGCTGCTGTGCTTTTGGCAAGCGGCTGTATTCAATGCCGGTTGAGAATAACTGACCCAGATCCTGATTCATCTTTTGATTGACCTGTTTTTCAACTGAGTATTCAGGATCTTGAGTATGGCTCAATGAGGGCTTAAATTTTGTTAGTAATTGACAGCCTGATAAAGTAAAAGGAATCAATAAAATAAATAATTTAATTAAGAATGGCATGTATCTGGTTTTATTTTTGGGGTAAGTGAATCGAAAACCGAGCTCCACAGTATTTTTTACTACTCGGTAATAATCTGATGGTTCCTTGATGAATCTCAAGATAATGCCTAACTAACGCAAGACCCAAGCCAGAAGCTTTTATTTTCCAATCAGATGATGGGTTGCCGCGAAAAAACTCGGTAAACATCAATTGTTCAATATCTTTATTTATCCCCGTGCCTTGGTCTTCAATTGTTAGGGTTATGATATTTTTATGAGAAGACAGCATTAATCTGATCGATCCATTTTCGGGTGAATATTTAAGAGCATTAGAAAACACATTACTGATAATAATTTTAAGTTTTTCATAATCAGCATTAATTTGAGTCGACTCCAAGTTACTTTCCAAGGTAATATTTTTACTTCTAAGAAGTAATTCATACTCATCCGTTACCCTTGTAATAAGTGATTCTAATTTAAAAGTAGAGCTATTGAAAGTGATTTTGGTTGAAATAGATCTTTGATATTCTAACAAATTTCCAACTAAATCATTAATGGTGATGTTACTTATTTTCATTAATTGAATAATTTCTTGCTGCTCAGTATTTAATTCACCAACAACATTTTCAGATAATAGGTCTGTGCCTTCTTTTAAAGTGGCTAAAGGTGTTTTAAGTTCGTGAGAAACATTGCGAATAAATTGTTTTTTTTCATTCTCTAAACTACCCAATTTCAAACGTAGCCATTCAAGGTCTGCCCCAAGTTCCTTTAGATCTCTTGGTCCACGAATTGAAATAGAGCGCTCAAACCCCTCGTCCCCTAAAGTGCGAATAGCCAGTGCAATATCATTAATCGGCCTAGTGAGTAACCTTACAAATATCAAAGCTATAAGTTGGGTTAGTGCAACGCTAAAGATTGCTAAATAAATAAGTTGTTTTGTGAATGCTTGCACTGAGACAGATAAAGATGCTGATTTTTCAGAGACCCTTTTTTCGGCATCATCTAACAATACTTTAGCCTGTTTAGTTAAATTATCGAAAGAATTAATATCTTCCTGGGTAAGCTTACTATTATCACCTGTTAGTTTATTTAAAATATATAGGTGTAGTGTACCTTCATTATTCTTTAGCACCTGTAATTGCTTTACTAATTGCATATCAATATTTAGCAGTGACAGCGAAGTCATCTGGTTTAAAAATTCATGCCTATTTTGTTGGTATAATTTAAAAAAAACAGACTTACCAAAAAGTTGAATTTGTCTAATATTACGTTCCATAGAGGCTAGTCGTTCAAGAATAATACGTGTACTTTCTGTTTCTTGAACTGCTTTAAATAGAGTGGCTTGGCTCTTTTTGGAATAGTCACTGACTTCCATTACGGTATAAGAAATAGCAAAAATCAAGGGTAAGCTTACCAGTATAAAACTAATAAGAACCCACTGTTTAAGAGAACCAATTTTATAAGGTTGTTTCATGTTCTAAAACTAAATCGGTGTAAGTTAAGTAAGTATAAAATATAATAACAGTATCTGTAACTACTCACCCATACTTGTGCTCTTAAGCCTCCTGCTAGCACCAATTACTTTTTATAGGGTGTGCTGAGGTGCGAGGTGCCCATTACTATGGCATGTTTATTTGTGAGCAGCGACATATCCCTTTTAATTAGAAGGTTTTTATTTGCTCACAGTACCGATAAGATATGATAAATTAATCAACTTCAGGGTTAAAAAATGATAATTGGATCAATAGTGGCTATTTTAGTCACGGTATGGTTTTATAATACAGCAAATGGTAGAAACCCTATTCATTGGGCAATTGCAGGGTTCCTAGTGTATTCTATTATTTCTTTACTCTGGACGGTTGGAATTAATCCAGCTATCAAAGATGCTGCAATGCACAGTAGAAATTCAATGCTAATGTGGGCCGCAAGATATGCTTATATTGTTATTGCAACTATCGGTGCTATTATTTTTAATTTAACGGTAGGCAATAAATCTACCCAAGATTAGCGCTATAATGAAACCGTGGTTTGTGTATATCATCCATTGTACTGATGACTCTCTATATACTGGGATTACTACTGATATTGAAAGACGTTATACTGAGCATAGTATGCAGAAGGGAGCTAAATACTTTAGAGGTAGAAAGCCAAAACAATTGGTTTATCAAGAATGTGGGCATGATAGAAGTACTGCAAGCAAACGTGAAATAGAAATAAAGAAGCTTTCAAGAGCCAATAAACTTGAACTGATTAAATCGCAATAAGGAACGTGCATGAAACAACTTCCCGATTTCTAACTTGTCTTTTTGCTCCACCTGAAACAAAAATCCTACGTTATAATTTCGGGAAGTTATTCCATACACGTTTGTATGATTAATTTCCACTCAAAGACGATGGTAGAATTATCATCTGAGTTCGGGGATGTATCTTGGAGTTCCTCGTTGAAGCCATTAATAAATTAATGAGCTAGTTTAGGAGTTAAAAAGC
>JALSLS010000091.1 GCA_026988195.1 Methylomonas sp. | reverse complement strand
CATTGCAACCCCGTCATTCCTGCATTCTCTTAGCAGGAATCTAGTTCACTGAAAATGGATCCCCGATAAAAGACCTCGGGGATGACGCGTGGCACAAGGGTTTATTCTTTTTCCATATGATTTGGCGAAAACTCATGGGTAATCAGGTAAAACTTTAATAATACTTAACTTAGAAACGTGCATGAAACAACTTCCCGATTTCTAACGTGTCTTTTTGCTCCAGATGGAATGATCTCATTCCATCTGAAACAAAAATCCTACGTTAGAATTTCGGGAAGTTATTCCATACACGTTCCTTAACCACCACCTTTTGCTGATGGTAATTTTGAAACCAATCGTAAAGAAACTGAGAGTCCTTCTAATTGATAGTGTGGTCTAAGAAAAAACTGAGATGAATAATATCCAGGGTTTCCTTCAATTTCTTGTACAACAACTTCAGCTGCTGCAAGAGGATGTTCTGCTTTTGTAGTTTCTGATGAATGTTCTGGGTCACCATCAACATATTGTAAAATCCAATCATTTAACCAACGCTGCATATCATCTTTTTCTTTAAATGATCCAACTTTATCACGGACAATACATTTCAAATAGTGAGCAAATCGACAAGTTGCAAAAAGATATGGTAATCTTGCTGCTAAGTTGGCATTAGCCGTCGCATCAGGGTCATCATATTCTGCTGGTTTTTGTAATGACTGAGCACCAATAAATGCTGCAAAATCAGAGTTCTTTTTATGAATTAATGGCATAAATCCATTGGCAGCCAATTCTGACTCTCTTCTATCGCTAATCGCAATTTCAGTCGGGCATTTCATATCGACGCCACCGTCATCAGTAGGAAATGTATGTACTGGCAAGCCTTCTACTGCACCACCTGATTCAATCCCCCTAATTCTAGAACACCAACCATAGGTTTTAAAAGAACGGTTAATATTAACGGCCATCGCATAAGCCGAGTTAGCCCATGCATACTTTGTAGAGTCATTGCCTTCTGTATCTTCCTCAAAATCAAATTCATCGACAGGATCAGTACTTGCGCCGTATGGCTGTCTAGCAAGAAACCTAGGCATTGCTAGCCCTAAATATCTAGAGTCTTCTGATTCTCTTAATGAGCGCCATGCAGCATATTCAGGAGTTCCAAATATTTTAGTTAAATCTCTTGGATTACTCAGCTCACTCCAAGAATCCATCTGTAAAGTACTAGGTGATACACCAGCAATAAAGGGGGCGTGACAGGCCGCTGAAATCTGTGCGATTTGCCCTAACAGCTGTACATCAGGTGCACTATGATCAAAATGATAGTCACCAACGAGACAACCAAAAGGTTCTCCACCAAACTGACCATATTCTTCTTCATATAAACGTTTAAAAATGGGACTTTGATCCCAAGAAGTACCTTTATACTTTTTCAGGGTTTTAGCTAATTCCTTTTTAGAAATATTCATGACCCTGATTTTCAGCATTTCATCAGTTTCTGTATTGTTCACTAAATAGTGAAGCCCACGCCAAGCACCTTCTAATTTTTGAAAGTCTTCATTATGCAAAATTAGATTAACCTGATCGGTCATTTTCTTATCGATTGCTGCAATGATATTTTGAATTGATATCGTTGCATCCTCAGATATGACATTAGCATCTTTTAAAACAAACTCAGCTAAAGTGGCAACCGCTGATTCAACTTCACTTTTAGCTGAATCAGATCTTGGTTTAAACTCCTGACTTAATAAAGCTGAGAAATCATTTTCTTCTGTAGCTTGGGTGCCTTGGGATTCTTCTGCGCTTAAATTTTCTTCAGCCATTCCTTATTCCTCACTCTCTGTTGATTCTTCAGCTGCACCGTCATCTCCTTTTGGAGCTGCCGACAAAGATTTTAATAATGCAGGGTCACTTATTGCCTTTGCAATTAATTCTTCAGCCCCGGCTTTACCATCCATATAAGTCAAAAGGTTTGCTAACTCAGTTCTAGCCTCTAACAGTTTATCTAACCCTGCTACTTTTTTCGCAATGGCAGCAGGTGAAAAATCATCCATACTTTCAAAGGTTATATCAACCATTAAGTTACCTTCACCGGTAATGGTATTAGGCACTTGGAAAGCAGCTCTAGGCTTCATGGCTTTAAGTCTTTCATCAAAATTATCCACATCAATTTCAAGCGGCTTGCGCTCATCGACTGGTGGTAGCGCTTCAGCTGGGTTGCCAGATAAATCTGACATAACACCCATCACGAAAGGTAACTGTATTTTCTTTTCTGCACCATAGACTTCAACATCATATTCAATCTGAACTCTTGGAGCTCTATTTCGTGCAATAAACTTTTGACTACTTTCCGCCATTATCTTTCCCCATTTTATTAATAATCATCTTCGTCACCTTCAACTGGACCTCTAATATTCTTAACTTGAGTTTCCCCTTCTGATGCGATATTTTTAATAATAGACATAAAATCCATATTAACCAGCCCTTTTGCTCTCTCTAACAACAGAGGAACAGGGCTTGAAGGTTCATTTTTAGCATAATATTCAATTATTTTTTCAAGTGCTTTTGTTACATCCTGACTAGAGCTGATGTTGCCAACCCCTTGTACCTTAACGGTTGAATTACTTGATACACCCACATTTCCTTCAGTGTTTTCACCCCCTTCTTGCATACCTTCACCCAGTGAATCACCGCCTTTAATAACGATATATTCAGACAAAATAGATGAAATTTCTTTAAGAACTTTGATTACTCCACTCAAATTAGGGCCATAACCGACTCCAACATACTGAGTTACATTGCTTTCGATGGCATCAAGCATTTCAACACTTAGTATTACGCACTGACTTGTTTGTTGTAATTGCTCTAGCTCACTATCTATAAATGCAGCTTCAATAGTGGCTAAATTAGGTTCATCAGCACCTTCATGCGCTGCTTTAATCTGTTTGAAATTAAATTTTCCTAAGGCATTTGACTCAACTACGGGTATCGCTGAAATAGGTTTTATAATGACATCTAAATCACATAAAGTCATTAACACGTTTACTCGCTCTGTAGGGTCATTATCATCATCTGGATCTAACTGTGGAAAGATAAAATCCCATTGAGTTTCAATCCACCCAGATAAGACAGTCAACCCGTCCGATAATGATGAAAATCCATCTTTTTTAATTCCCGCTCTAATTAAAAAAATTAGAACACGTAAATCATGGGTCCTGTTTAATAACTCAACAGAATCACTAAATATTTTTTTCCAATCAGGTTCTTCAGCTTCAATAACTGAATCCCCCATCTGCTGTTCAGCTTTACCTTCCAATTCCTGTTCAATTTCCATAAATGAAGGATCGTACTCAAGATCCTCCCCACAAGGGCTTTCATCAGAAACGGGTAGTAATAGTTTTTCTATATCTATTGATCTCAAAGGATATCCTATTTAACCAAAAATTTGGTTTGTTTAAAAAACTCTAATAAATAACTTACATATATACTCAGTTATTGACAATGCACCAGATTAGCTACTAGGTCAATCATTTATATTCAAATTTCAATAAAAAAATCATAATAAGCTACCCAGCAACAAATATATAACATTATGTTGCTATGAGTGAAATTTACCCAATCATTTTTGAATAGTCTTGGGCGCTAGGCAAGCCATTAAATATTTTTACTGCCCCTAACTCCTCTTCATTTCCATTATTTATCCATAGACTATATTTGGATTCTTTACACCGGGTTCCTTCAAAACTGGCCATCATAATAGCTTCTGCTAGAGTAATCGATTTATCAATAAAATGGTATTCAGAAACAAGATGTGTTGTTAGTTGGTCACTTGGCTTATTACTTTTATGATGTTGCTTAAAATTTAAATAGGGGGCACCTAACTCTAATACAGAATCATTAAATTCATCTAAGTTATAGCTCTCTTCCAGCCCGGCCAATGCAATGTCTTCAAGCCGGCCAAACCAGTCGCTACATTTAACCAGTATAAGAGCAAGGCTATCATCCTTATCAAGCGGGTAAGCAAGCGTTAAAGGGTAATACCTTCCAACTTTATCTACACTTGGCATAATAATGCCAACCCATGCACCTTCCCCACATACCCCTGATTGAAAAGCAAACCGCCATATAGGGGCTGTCAGATATAAGTCTAACCAATCACCTTGTAACTCTTCTTTACTCACAGTAATACCATTTTGCATCCACTGATCTAATGAATTAACAAAATCTTTAGGTAATCTTCGAGTAATGAAATCACCTACTATGGGTAATTTACCGTAAAAACCAACCGAGCCATTTTTCATAGTTATAATTGTCTAGGACATTTAAAATATCTAAGTTCCTCAATTGCAAATGGATTTATTCCTCCCCCTGCGTACAACTCAAACTTAGCATTACTTGAGCCTGCGGATAAATTTATATTAACTCTATCAGTAGAGTTACGAATTTTTCCACTGACCGTCACATCCAGCAACCTAAATAAAGCCCAAGAGCCATCAGCTTGATAGATTAATTGCTGCCGTCCGTCCTTATATTCAAAACTAATCCGAACGGCACCTACATTACTTCCTGGCCATTTAAATCCTTTAGCTCTTATTGGCTTATCATCAAATATTAATTCTTGCCCATCTATTTCCAATAATACCCTAGCAATGTCATCACTTTTACTCAATGGTTTTAGGGAAAACTGGATAGAGGGCATATCTCTCTGATATTTAAAAAATTTATCTCTAATGAGTGCTGCATATTGGAAATTTCTAATAGATGCTCTTCTTATAGATAAACTTTTTTCTGCCAATGAAGTTAGTTTCCATTGTTCCTGAGTAGTTTCAACATTACCCTTTAAAAATTGATTAAAAAAGTTATCCAATACACCTTGCTTAGTAAAAAATTGAGTAAAGTCAGTTAAATTAACTTCTCTCCTGCTTCCTTTATTTAAAGGATAGCGGCCATCTAAGGTGTTTTTACAAATTGAATAAACTTCATTACTCCATTTTTGACTCATTTCCTTTTGTAAACTATTGGTAAATTCACCGTGTGCTTTGTTTACAACCGAGTTTATCCAGCTTTGAGTTAATTCATGTAAGCGACTAGATTCATATTTAATAATTTGTAGCTCATTGGCTAATTGACCATCATTTTTATGTGTAGTGTTGCCACCTGAAAAAAGCTGTTTATTTTGCAAATCAATTAATGCTGTATAAACTCTGGAAAATCTAGATAAAAGTTTGTCTAATTCACTTGGCTGATTACCCTCTTGGTACACCAGCTGATTTAATTTTTCAAAGTGTTCATCAATTTCAATAACTGAAAACTTAAACCCTCCTCCTGCTTTGTTTTTTAGCGATTTTAAAACACCTAACATTTTAGGGTTAATCTTTCCATCTAATGAGGCACCCGCTTTCTCTAGCACCTTATTTTCCATTCTTGAAGGTGTAGTATTTTTTTCAATCGTAAGTAACAGCTTTTTAAGTGGAGAGTCTTTACCTGATAAATACCCAATTAACTCTGTGGTGTCTTCTGCATTCGAGGTTTCTCTTATTTTGATTTTACTCAAAAAACCATCCCAATAAGCTATATATTCTTTGACATAAAGCTCTTGGATTTCCTGCTGCAGTGCTTTAAGTTCATTTATCGAGGTCGACCCAACATCAGTACGATTTAATACCCAATCTTGCTCAATGGCATCCTTCATAATTCTGACTGCATGTTTTTTAAATAGGTTTTGATACCCCGCCGTTGAATACAGTCCCGGTATTCTTAACTGCTCTAAATCACCGTCTATATTAATAAAAACCCGATCACCAAAACGCCCCATTGCATACTTAGCACTAACATCATAAGGGTTTTCAACCGTTTCACTTTTTATTCGGCTATAAATTTGATGTGCCAACGGTACTTGCGTTAAAACACGCCTAACACTAGAAATCAAACCAGCGTTTAATTTAATAGGTTCAGGATTAAGAGCCATTAAATTATTGAGGTGTTTTTTTAAACTTGCTAATACCTCCGCTTTATCTGAGAATTCTAATTCCCAATCAACAGCTATCCAAGCAGTCAATAATTCAATATCTTTCTTTTCTGGGTTATCCAGCATCAAATATACTTTTAACAGTTCATATAATAAATCATCACTATCTGAAACGGCATCTTGAAGTCTTTCTTCAAACCGGTACCTAATAGCAGGCAAAAAATATTTCTCTAAAAATCTTTCATAACCTTGTTTTGCAGGTGCGGCTAATTTTTCACCCTGGTACAAACCAAATTTCATCAACTGAGAGTCGTTTACCGTAAACACCTCTTCACTGGCTGCTGCAAGTGCATCCATTCTCAATTGTAATTGTTCAAAGTTGAGTTGCCACCTTAGTTGCTCAGGGGCATTCTGGTATTGTTCAATAAAACCATTCTGTTTTGCTAAGGCCTCATTGTTATTGTTATAGCTAATAAACCATAATGAACTCATCACTAACAAAGAAACAGTAGAAAAAGCATAAACTCCAATTTGTAGGAACCGTCTTTGTTTTTCTCTTTTTGGGTCTACACCGACTAATTCAGCTTCATTGAAAATCACATCTTTCAACAACCGAGTAATAAAAAAACTTTTTCCCTGTCCGCTAAAAAGAGGTGTACTTTGACGATCCAGCCCAAAAGACGTTGCTAGTCCCCCCATAATGCGATCAATAGGGCTGCCTTCTTGCGTTCCACTGGTAAAGTAAATCCCTCTTAAAAAACTTGATTTTTGGTATCGATTAACCGCAAAAATTTCTTCAAGAAAACTTATAAGAGGTCTTTCTAAGGCTTCCATTTGTCGAGGAAAACCAAAAATTAAAGCTCTATTCTGAACATCTCTTTCATCTTGCATAATTTTAAACAAACGGTCATCTAACCGCTGAATAAGTGCCCTAAACTCTTCTTGAAAAGAACTTATAGCAAACTCCCGTTCATGCCCAAAATCAAATGTATATCCCCACACCTGTTGCCGCTCTTCTAAATCAAGTCCCTCAAAAAACTCTGAAAACCCTGCAATCAAATCGCTTTTGGTAAACATTAAGTAAACAGGTATTTCCACTCCCAGCTTTTCATCTAACTCTTGAATTCTATTTTTTATAGCTTTTGCATGCAGCTTAATTTCTTCTTCGGTTTGTAACAACAGATCTGACAAGCTCATTGCTACTATAGCCCCATTAATAGGGCGGCTAGGCCTGTTCTTTTTTAACAAGTCTAAGAACCCCAACCATCCCCCTTTATCAACTAACTCATGACTATCTTGAGTTGTATAGCGCCCTGCCGTGTCGATTAAAATAGCGTCATTAGTGAACCACCAATCGCAATTTCGTGTGCCACCGACCCCTTTAATTGCAGTATCACCCAATTTATTTGCCAAAGGAAATTCCAACCCAGAATTAATTAAGGCCGTTGTTTTACCAGATCCTGGTGGACCAATAATAATATACCAAGGTAATTGATAAATTAATTGATCTGTTGATTTACCGCCATTTGAATGTTTAAGCAAACTAATAGCTTCGGTAAAATCCTGACTGAGTACGTCGACTTCCTCATCAACCATGTTAGGTGAATCACCTTCCGTCTCAGATAGCCCTTCCATTAATTGTTCAGCAGATTGTTTTTCTTTTCGCTTTTTTAGAAAAACAATACCTCCCCAAATAACAAATATAAGGACAATTAAAATGCCTCTTACAATACTACCGCTTAATGGCGTGAACTGAGCTATTGAAATAAGAGGCCCCAAAAACCATATTAAAAGGCTTAATGCTAAAATGCCTACAAACTGGAGAATTAACTTAATAATGTTATTATTTTCTGATTGCATCATAATCTTTCTGTAACAATTATTTCTACACGTCTATTTAACGCACGATTTTTAGCTGTTTTATTGTCAACTACCGGTTCTCTATCTGCTCTTCCTTCTGATGCAAAACGTATATTTTTATTCATTCCCTTTTCTAGCATCTTCATAACTTGATCAGCTCTGGCTTTTGATAAAGCCCAATTTGAGGGAAACCTGACTGAGAACATAGGAACATTATCACTATGCCCTGAGACAACAATTTTACCTTTCATATCATTCAATTCTTCTGCGATTCTATTAATCAGTGGTTTCATTTTTTGCATGACCTGATCACTTCCAGAACCAAATAGCCCCCGAGTTCTAATCACAACATTTCCATCTTTATCAAACACATCAACTAATCCTTGCTTAATTTCAGGTGCTAATAATTCTTTTAAACTTAACTTCCTCTTTTCTAACTGAATCTCGGCAGTTGGTTCTATATACTCGGGCACATACTCAACCATCGTTATAAACTCACTCTGCAATGGGTTGTTATCACGAGCAACACTATCAATATTAATATACTTAGGATCAGCAGAAGCATTAATCAAATATAAAAACGTCAAATAAATCAACAATAAAAAACCAGCCGTAAATGCAGTAATAACCCACCAAGGGGTATAGTGAAATAGAGTCTTTTTTAAATTTTGAACCCCTGCCCATTTTACAGATAGGGCTTTTTCATACCCCCCTTTTTGACGCCGGATTAATTGATATAAGTCTTCTTTTTCTTCATTTAAACGACTTAATCCATTATCTAAAACTCTAAACCGTCCCTGTAACCCTAAACTCAAACACGCATAATACAATTCAAGAATATCAAGATTGACTGCGGGTTGTTTTTTTAACACATCGAGGATATTAAAAAAATTCTCGCCGCCCCATGCCTCGCCATGAAATTGTGATAATAATGTCTGGGTTCCCCAACTACTATGCCCTCCCCAAGGTGTATTTAAGATAACTTCATCGATAAAAGTACATATAGCATAAGAGCTGTCCTTCACGGTTTCCTGTAAGTATCCAGCTTGTATAAGATCATTAGTAAAGTCATGAATACTTTGTACTAACCGCTCTCTCAAACTATCAATATCATTATGACTAGCACTGCTTGATAAATTGGATGCCAATGATAATAACGGGGATGCTATTGAGAGTAATAAATTTTGCCTTCCACTAGAAATTTTCTGTGGCATTTCTTCTTCATAACGAGGCGTTGGCGGTGGTTGCATTGGAATTGGGCGGCGCACTACTCTCTGTTGCACAACCGGGCGAGGAGTAACGGGTGGTGAATCATTGCTTGTCTTTGGTCTTCCTCGGCGACTTCCAGGCCGTGGTTTTAAGACAGTACTATTATTTTGTTCAAAAAGATCATTATCACTCATCGTCTCTATCCGTTCTTAATTGCCCACATTTCAATTTCCAACCCTGGAAACTCCCCTCCAATTTGAACAGCGATTCCTCCAGATGTTTTTAATTGAGGCCACATTTCATTCGCTTTATTTAATTCAAAATATGAAAAACCTGCATGATAAGGTAATTGCCTTGGAGCCACAGGTAAAGCATGAATAGTAATTCCTGGTAAAGCAGAGCGGACTAATTGCTGGATTTTTTCTACAGGCCCAATTTTTGTTTGCGGAGAAAAATAATTATTAATCATCTCTGGCGTTACATCTGCTTTGACTGCAATAACAAACACAGCATTATCAATTAAATTATGATCAGGAATTTTACCTGCATAAATTCCATACTTTGGTCCACTCAGCGGTATGGGTATTGCATTTTGTTCTAATACCATATTTAGGTATTCCCTTATCACTTCCATAACAGGGGTAAAGGTTTCCCATAAGGCATCGTGCTTATATTCATCAAAATTTCGGCATCTCTTATTTTTATCTATAAAAGTAGCTAGTTCACTCGCAAGTTGAATATTATTTCTAAATAAAACTTCAGGATGTAGCCCATCTATAGAAGAAAAGTGTCGATATAAAGGCTCATACCGGTTAACTAATTGTAAAAGCATAAAGTCAGCAACTTCAGCAACTCCGCCTGTTGCCCCACTTGTTACCAAATTAGCTAATGCTTCAGACCTTGTATTAATAAGCCCCAAAATCTCTTCTATATAGCCTTGCAAATTTGCTGAATTTGCACAATTCAGCATGGGAGCAATATATTTATCGTCTAAGACTATTGTTTTATCTGTTCGACATTCTAAAATTTTTGCTATGCCTATACAGACATACGATGACCTTTCTTCTTCTGAAACGGCTAATCGTGTTTGTAAATGACCAATATGAATTATATTTCGACTATCAGAATCAATATGGCTATCTTTAACTTCAAACTCTGCTGCATGAAATCGAGCTAAGATTTCTATTTCCTCATCCGAATCAACTTCAACTGCTTCATTTCTAACAACTGGCAAGGTTAGATATACAATACTATCTTGTACATTATTTGCAATATCTATCGGCAAAGGTAAAACATCATCTTCAGGTAGGTTAAAAGGTGTTCCATCAGGAAAAATACCACAACACTCGGTTAAAGAAAACTTCCCCAGTGCAAGTTGCTGCTGATCTATTTTGACTTTTGTAAAGCCCCAGCCAAACATCGTTAAACCAGAAACTCTAGCATTAATAGTATTTTCTAGATAACGATCGTGTTGCTGAAAATGCTGAGGTTGTAAAAACATCCCCTCAGACCAAACCACTTTATTTTTTCTGCCCATCTTTTATCCTATTGCGTATTTTTCAGTGCCATAACTTGGCTCTCATATGCTCTGGCAAAATCACTACCAAAGAAATCAGATAAAGCCTCCACAGACATTTTTTTATAGTTGTTCTGGTAATATTCCCAGTTTTTAGAACTTTTATTAAAACGTCCTGCATCACATTCATTTTCAACTATTTCTGGATCAAACTTATTAACAACCCCTTTTAATGATGCCTGCACTCCCGCCATCAGAGCCATTTGATGTGAATATAAATCATTTACACTTTCGTTTACTGCTTGGCAATTTGACAAAAAACCTGGTGGTTTTTCTAAGAACAAATAAGTTAGCGCATCATCAATAGAGTTACAAAACTTTAAAGGGTTATTTTCTTCTTTTTTTACCCTAGTTAAAGAGGATGAAAACTCTTTCTTTAAGTCTGCCCTAGCTTTTAATAATGAAATATTTATTTCAAGTAATTGTCGTAACATTTTCCCTGAATCTAGCATTAATTTATCAATAGCTTCTTTATTATCTGGAAGCTTTGAAACATCAAGTCCTAACCCGTTAAAAAAAGAAAGGTTAATTTCATTGTTTTTTGCTTCAAAAGTAACTTCAAGACTTTGATTAGAAATATCAGGTTCAACTTTTGTTTTTTCTGTAACCGGAGGGACTGGCTCAGTAAGAGGTATTTCCTTATCACTTGGGATATCCATTACTTCAACCGCTTCAGAAATGGGTTCAGCAGTTATATGATCAACAATAGGCTCTATATTTATTTCATCAGAATATGGGTTCTGTAATACAGAAAAAATATCATCAGCTGTTGTTTCAACACTCGGCTGAGTTTCAGCTTCATCATTGGTAAAGAAATCATCAATATCAAATATTTCTGGGGGTTCATTATCAGAGCTACTTTTTGCTATCGCATCAGGAATTAAAATACTTGATTGAACGGCTGATACAGATTGTAATACTTCACTTTCAAAGGCTCCATTACTTAGTTGTGAAGTTATTGGTTTAGCAAAATCAGGACTGGTAAACTCATTTTGTATAGGGTCTTTTTTTCTTGATAAAGTTGTATCTACTTTATGAGCCGAACTCTCATTGATTGTTTCTGCAGCTTCATAAGGGTCATCACAATATTGAACCTGTATCTCAAACTCACCTATAACAATATACGCTCCATCCATTAATTCCCTTTTATTTTGATTTATAAAAACCTCATTAAAAGCATTTTCAGGATCATCAACAATGGGTTCTAACAATAAAGTTCCATTACTACTACAATCAGCAATAAAGAAGACATCATGATCACATTCAATCTTTACATGCACTCTTGAAACATAACCCTCAGTATCAGGTAAAATTAAGCTATTTTCACCTGACCGTCCAATATTGCCGCCAGACCTACCAAAGGTAGCAGACAAATCGTAATCGACAATATTTTCCGCATGACGAACAACTTTAAGAAAAACACCCATTAACTAATTACCTTTAGAAAAATCAATATGTTATATACAAAAATTACTATTACCTTGTCCCCCTTAGAACACTGCCATTAAGTTAAGCAATTTGCTGTAGGTATGCTGACGACAGGAAGCGCATCAACTGTAAACCATGCGCTTCGTTCCTCAGCACATCCTATAAATCAAGGTTAGGCCATTATTCCTTAGGAATGCGCATAAAATAACGTTAACAACTATCAAGCTGGAAGAGGGACTTTAATCAAGCGAGGCTAAAGCCCCACTTCGGAACGTGCATGAAACAACTTCCCGATTTCTAACTTGTCTTTTTGCTCCAGATGGAATGATCTCATTCGTTGCGTAGCTTGCTATGCGCCTCATGAGATCATTCCACCTGAAACAAAAATCCTACCTTATAATTTCGGGAAGTTATTCCATACACGTTCCTTAATCATTATATTTTATTACATTAGAGGAAAAATGTACTTTCATCAACTCTATCAGCTCATTCAATTGCTTAAAAAACATCAGAATTAAATTTATTATTTTATTGTTACTACCTTTTTTTCTTAAAAAAATTATTAATGTGTCTAAATACACCCTTTGTTTTTTTAATATGCTTTTCAGACAGTCCTTTTTCTACAATAACAACCGTAACATTATCTTTTCCTCCTGAGTCCAAAGCAGCCTTGATTAGTGTCTTAACTTTAGTTTCTACCGGAATGTCTAATTGCAATATTCTGGCAATTTCAACTTCCTTAACCTCAGTTGTTAGTCCATCTGAACAGAGCAGAATAGAGTTACCTGCTAATAGTTTTCCAGTAGCAATATCCACTCTAACTGAATCTATTTCTGGTGACCCTACAGCTTGACTAATGATATTTCGATCAGGGTGGTACTCTGCTTGTTCCTGAGTTATCTCACCCTCATCAACCATTTCTTGAACCAAGGAATGATCTTTACTCAATTGGTACATCTGATTGTCTTCAAATAAATAAGCTCGACTATCACCGATCCATGCAATTTCGTAATCAGAGTTTATCACTCTTAAAACAACAACGGTGGTTCCCATCCCCCAATTTCCACGTCCTTGCTTAGCCGCTTCTAATACAGCATCATGAGCACTATTAATTGAATCAACTAAAGAGTATCCATGTTTAATACACTGAACAATATGTTTAACCGTTATTTGACTCGCAATATCTCCGCTACCATACCCACCCATTCCATCTGCCAACACCCACAAACCAAGCTGCTCATCGATTAAAAAGGTATCTTCATTTAAATTTCTTTTCCTTCCTGTATCGGTCATAGCAAAGAAAGACAATAATGGGATTTTTTTTACCACTCTATACTCCAACAAAAACCTAACTAAATGACATCAAGAACATACGGTTTAACTAATTAATATTTCTTACAACTCTAAACCCTGTTATTTTATCAGCACCTCCTGAATGGGGACGCTGTAAATCGACATTGCAAACAGTCATGAAATCAGTATGCCCACCCCCCATAGCAAAAACAGAACTACCATTAACCACCCATTCTTGTGCATTACCAATATAATTCCGAAGCCCCCACGCATTTTTCTTACCCGATTTTGCAGAGACTAATTCCTGCCCCTTAATCACAGTACCACTACTCACTAATTTACAATTATAATCTGTTACGGGCTTACGACCCCCAGCTTTTGAAGCATGTAACCACTGTTGTTTAGTCGGCAATCTATAATCATACCCTGTCACCTTACTTAACCACTGTACATAGCCTTTAGCTTGCTGCAAAGAAATTTTTGTAATAGGTTGGTTAGTTAATGAGTGGCGACTACATTTTCCTGATAATTCACAATAAAAATTATATTCTTTTATTGAAACCTCATTAATACCTATTGCAAAGGTGGACGCCCCTCCGCCAGCAGGGATAACAGCTAATATGGGACCTTTTACCGAATTAGAGACATAATCATAACACCTTGCTTTTGATCTTTTACCATAGCCCGCATATTTTGCTAAACAAGCTTTTCCTTCCTTCACAGTGGTATTTTGACTTATTTTGGGGTTAGCCCCAACTTTAGGCTTATCCACTTTTTTAGGTGTCTTTATCCCTTTTTTTTCAATTAAAGTTGTTGGTTTGGCGGGGTCAATTGTTGATTTATCAGTTTTCTGGGAAGAGTCTTTATCAATTGTTCCTGCTTTAATAGCTGCAGCTTCTTTAACTCGTTTAGCAGCCTGATCTAGCCGTTTAAGTTTAAGCCTTAATCTATTTAATTTTTCATGAACCTTATTGTAAGCCAGCCCTTTTTTAATAAAAGCTTTAGCGCCACTTATATTTCCCTTTTCATCTTGTATATTTGCCAACCTATAATAAGCATTAGCAATCAATTTGGAGCTTACATTGTTAGTATAGTTTTTATCAACACCCTTAATTTTTTTCAACCTGTTCAAAGTCGACAAAGCTCGCTTAACTTTATTTGCCTTCAATTGAATTTCAAAACTTTGTTTTAGCCCCGCTATTTTAGCAATTAACTCTTTTTTTCTATTACTTTCTTTAACTAATAGCTCCTGTTTTTCTATCCTTTTTAAAGCTGAAATTAAATTATCTGCCTTATTGTCTATCTTTAACCCTAACTTCAAAACTTCTTTGGCATTACTCATTCTCTTATCAATAAGTAATTTTTCAGCTTGATTAAAATAAATAGAAATAAGTTGAGATTTCTTTTTAATTAACCAAGTATCATTATTAGCCAATAATTTTGATAAACTATTAATTCCTATATTAACTTTACTTTGCCAGTTTTTTTCAATTAATGGATTTTCAAGTAATTGCTCAAAGCTATCTTTTTGTTGCTTAATTTTTAATTGTTGATCTTTTTGAGCTAACAATTTCATGGTATTTTCAATTTCGATAGCCGATGCTTTTAGCCTTTCTGACTTAGGAAAAAATACTCTACCGTTGGTAATGGTCGACTTGGCATTCACCCATTTTTGTTCATTGATTAACCGTCCAACCTCATTAACAAATACATTTTCTATTTTTAAAAAACCAGTCTTTATAATCGGGTTTTTTGCATCAATTGCAGAAATTGAATCTAGAATTAGTTTAGCTGCAAGAGCATTTTCTTCAGTTGCAGTCATAGTTGAAATCAGTGCATTAAATCGCTCAATCTCATGGGTAACTTTTTCTTGTCTCCTTTTATCTCTTAATTCTCCAGCTTTTATTTTTGCTAATGCTAGCTCTTCTTTTTCCATGTTTTCAAAATTGAGTTTTACCCTATTCATTTCAACAGATAACGCTTGCACCCGTACTTGAAATGATTGATCTGTATTAACTCTTTTAGAATACTCTAAATATTCAAATGCTCTATCCCACTGCTCCTTACTCCGTAAATCTTCAGCTATTTGTAAAAAACTTAAAGCAATTTGTTCTTTCCTCAGTTGAATTAATGCATGACCTGGACTCAAAGTTTCTAATACAGAAAAATATCCATTTATTTCCTTTATAGTTTTATCGGTCTGGTTTTTTGAAACTAGTGCTTTTATTTTATGAAACAAACTCTTTACTTTTTGTTCAAATTCCTCTTTTAATCGATTAATTTTTTGTTTATTCTCAACAAAGACACGCTCTGTGATCATTGACTGCACATCAACCACCAACGACAAAGCCTTTTCCCATTTTCTTTCTTCGGTTAATAGCTTTACTTCGTTTTCTAATAACTTTCCGGTATGTACTTTTACATCTAGAATTAATTTATTATCAGCTTGTAACACCATCATTTGGTTAAAAACACCTCGAGCCTGTTGTAACCAGCTATATATATCAGCTTTAAATACCTCGATAAGGTTTGTAATTTGTTTTTCTAATCTATAGATAGCATTTTGTTTATCCTTAATTTGTTCCAGCGTTTTAACCTGATCCAGCAAATCAGCTAATGAAGCATTACTAGAAAAAAACAACATCCCTTGAGTAATAAGTTGTTTAGCTAAATCTAGCTGCTTATTTTCTAATGCTACCGTTGCTTCACGAACATAAGCCATTTCGGCTATTTCACTTGATACCAGTGGGTGGTTGGGGTTTATCTTGATTAATTCAGTCAAAACATCAACAATGTCATCCCTATTTGGATCTAACAGCATACGTTTTTGCTTTAATGCTTCGGAAAAACGGTTATCTAAATCAAGAATTAAATCATTTTTCTTATTTTGCAAGCGCCGTAATTTGAATGAGTCTGGATAAAAATTTTCAGCATTATTTAATAAACTTTCAACACTATTAAAAACATGTTTTTTATTCGGGTTAGATAAAATATTACCCATCTCTTTTTCATAAAAAGACAACAGGCCATCCTGACCTTGAAACAGAATTTTTCGTCGTAATTTTTGGTTTAAGGCTTCAAAATGTAAAATAAATTTAGAAACAAAACCGTACCCATCAAGTGTTATATGTCTTAGTATTTCATCAGAGATTTTTTCTTCTGTTTCCAGCCTATACGCATTAGATTCAGATAACACTTCTACTAGTGCTAATGCTTTTAGCATTTTGTTAATATTACCTTGGTTTATATCTGCCTCTAGCCCCTCTATCTCTCCTTCAAACTCTACTTGTTTCAAAAACTCCAATATTGGATCTTTTGCAAGAAAACCTACAGCAATTAACCCAAAGCCAACAGAACCGAGGTATATGGGCAATTTACTCTTACTAGCATTTAACCCTTCAATAAAAGCCTGAATGTTAGAAAACCTATCTTTCCTCTGAAATGCCAAGCCTTTACTTAGTGCCTTCCATTGCCTAGCGTTTAAGCTCTTTATTTTATCGGGTTCTAGCGCTTCCTTTTTTGCCACATCAGCGCCACGCCTATTAAATGGGTGTCTCCCCGTTAATAACTCATAGGTAACACAAGCTAAGGCATAAAGGTCATCACTCGGAGCGGGGTCTTCATCATTAAACATTTCAAGACTAGCATAGGCAGGAGTCAATCCACCCAAGATTCCAGCATCAAAATCAGAGTGTTTTTGCTCACCTTTTGCAACCCTCGCGATACCAAAATCAAGCACCCTGATGCTATGATTTTGACCTACAAAAACATTGCCAGGTTTGAAGTCTGAATGGATAATATGTTGGCTATGTGCGTAATTTAAAGCATTAGCCATTTGATTAACCATAAGAAGCGCTGTTTCTACTCCCACACCATTAGGTCTATTTTTTATAAACTCATCGAGAGGAATACCATCCATATACTCCATCGTCATAAAAACAATACCGCCATCTCGATCAAAATCAAAGACAGTTACAATATTTGGGTGGGCTAGTTGTTGAGTTTTTCGAGCCTCGCCATGCAATGCTCTCAATAAATCCTTATCATTCTTAAACTCGTCATTTAACACTTTAATAGCAAGAAACGAACTATGCTGAGCTTCTATATCACGTCGATCAATGGCCTTATAAACTGTACCCATCCCTCCATGACCTAAAATTTCAAGCAACTCAAATCTATCTTTTAGAACCGTTCCTGGACCTACCTGCTTTTCAGAGCTATCTTGACTGACTGAATCAGCCCATGCCGTTCCCGTTGTACGGGAAGTTTTCGATGAAGTTGCATGAGTGTTTCCTCCCTTCGCACGTCCTCTAGTAACTCGTCTTGGCTGTATTACTGTTTTAAAATCATGGTTAGCATTATCGCCTACCGTATGCTGCTGGGCATTGTCTTCATCATTACTAGAATTGTTTTTAGGCCTTAATATCGTTTTTTTAGGGCGTAAGACAGTTTTATCTGTATCTTCTTTACCTGATTTTGGAGTATTTTTTTTTGAATTAGGGTCTTTATCAGCCATACATGAAAAAATAAGCAATGAAGGAATAACTAGAGTTTAGTATAGCTAAGAATGATTACGATTTTTAATTTCTTTCAGAGTAAATTAAAAACTCGAATGCTTTAGTATGTCCTGAGTTCACACAGTTTTTTTGAAACCATAGATTAGTCTGGTTTTGACTATTCCGCTCATTAATATGAGGTACTTGTCATTTCAAGGGTAGGGAAAATATTTATTTAGGAACCTGTATGAAATAATATCTCGAAGGTAGCTATTTCACCCTATAAAAAGTAATTGTTGCTCTTAACTCCTTCTCCCAAGAGGGGAGAAGGTTGGGGTAAGGGAGGAATATGCCTCCCTTTATAACCTTGAAGAGAAATATTGCCAGTTACTTAAATTATACTTCGCGCGGTCACGGATGCGGAATTTATAAGCTGCTGATTTTTGTCGATAGCAAGGCGCTGAAACAGGCGCATAGCAAGCTACGCAACTGTTTCAGCAACGCAGTTATTGGCAAAAACTCAGCGGTTAGAAAACCGCAGTCGTGACCGCGCGAAGTATATGCTTAAACACACATTATTTAGTTTACTTTCGATCAGATAAAGAGTTAATTGCCTGAGAAAACCCTTTTAAGGAAAGTTTTACGGCTAGTTGACGCTGATCAATAGTTTTAAAGCCAACTTTTGCCTCACTACCGGTTTTAAACTGATCTAACAAATCATCTTCTATTTGAAGAGAAGAGTAACAGCCATCAGCTAAACAGGTTTGTACTACAAAATTAACTTGTTCTTTTTCATCAACTTTTAAAGCTACGCCTGCAGGTAAAAAAACACCAAAAGGTACTTTAAAGGAACCAAGCAGTTTATTATTCTTATAGGTAAAGCTAGCATATAAAAGGCTTTTTCCTGAGCCCTTAATCGTTATATTCTGATAAATCAAACAAACTTGATGGTTATTTTTATTAAGCTGGCATTTTTTTCGCCAATCTTGAAAAACAGTTTCATTTTGGGGGGTCGGTTTTACACCATCACTCACTAAACCTGGTTTTTTTTCAGTATTTACAGCACAAGCTGAATTTAGCATAACAAGCAATACAACAAAAACACGTAATATAATTCTCATTTTAATTTAGCCCCCAATCATCACTGTCGGGCAGCCAATAACTATATTCCCGCCATGAGCAGTCATATCGCCCATTCTAGCAGCTGGCATATTACCAATAAGTACAGTGGCAGATCCCTTTGCAATTGTGTCAGGCGGCCCAACACAAACACACATATCGCCCACTCTAGCAGCTGGCATTCCCCCAACGAGTACAGTAGGTTCACCTTTAGAAATTGGCCCACCTACATGAGGCACAACCCCTGTAACCATGGGACAAACATGCATATCACTAATTCTTGCAGCTGGAGGCATAATACTCACCTATTAATATAAAAAAGACTTCTATCTTTACTAAGGAACGTGCATGAAACAACTTCCCGATTTCTAACTTGTCTTTTTGCTCCAGATGGAATGGTCTCATTCGTTGCGTAGCTGGCTATGCGCCTCATGAGATCATTCCACCTGAAACAAAAATCCTACGTTATAATTTCGGGAAGTTATTCCATACACGTTCCTAAAAGCTAAAACTGATAATAACTCAACGTTAACGTTTCTTCTACCTTACCAGATAAATCCAGCATAGCAGGTGCTCCTTTCATTTCCCATTGCCCAACTTTATTTTGTTGCATTTTTTTCTCTAAATACCAACCTTTGTAAACAGCAGCTTCATCCTCGTCACCCTCACATTCATCTTCGCCATCCTCACATTCATCTAGTTGATCTTCAGGAAGCAATAGCCCAGGGTCAAGTACAGAGAACATGGTTACACTTTGATCAAATAAAGCTGCATCAATCGCTGTCTCACTTTCAATATCAATTAAACGCCCTCTTTCTATCCCGTTGCTTCCTTCAAGAAAAACCCGACGAATAATACTGTTTTCTTGTTGAGTGGTAGGAAATAAATTGCGGAATGTTTGATCAATATTTGCTGCTATCAAACTAGGCTTATAGTCAAAAATACCTGAATTTGCAAAGGAAAAAGTACCATTTACAAAAACATCAAGCCCTGCGGTCGAATCTACAAACAATGCTTTTTTCAAATCAAGCTGAAGAGGAACAGTTGTTGTACCTATTTCTGCAGAAGATAAAAATAAATTTTCAGCCTTTAATGCATTCGTACTGGTATTGACTGAACTATCTCTGGTAATTCTATTCCCTGCAACAAATAACCCATCACCCAACAAATTAATATTAGCTAAATTTAAAGTAGAGCCAGCACCACTAATTATTTGAGCATCATCTGCAGAGATTGAAACACCGCCAGTCAATTCAGCCGTATGATTATTTCCACCAAGAAGCACATCAAAATTTCCTGCCGTAATACTGGTATCTCCACCAACAATTAATCCCGCCCCTGTTTGAACATCTCCTGCTGTTGCAATAAGTAAATCACCTACAACAGATAATGTATCTGTTGTAGCAAAGCCACCAGCTGTAATAACATTCAAATTTTTAGCAACAGATACTGACTCAGTTATTGTAATATTTCCAATATTTGTTGTTGCCGTCAAATTCCCTCCCAATGTACTGGCGGCTATGGCTAATGCATTTGTATTAACTAAATTAGCACGGCTATTAATACCATTGGTAAAAACAGCGACAGTGCCACCTACAGCTAAAGAGCCTAGATCAATATTAGCATTGGCTGCTGAACTGGTAAAGACGGCATCTCCATCGACGCTCACGGTTCCACTATCGCTCAAATCACCCGTTGTGGCCGTGGCTGCTAAATTGCCTCCTAGGGTGCTGGCGGCAATGTCTAATGCGGTTGTATTAACTATATTAGCACGGCTACTAATACCATTGGTGAAAACAGCAACAGTTCCCGCTAAGGCTAAGGTGTCTAAATCAATATTGGCATTGGTCGCTGAACTGGTAAAGACGGCATCCCCATCAATGCTCACGGTTCCGCTATCTGTCAAATCACCCGTTGTGGCCTTAGCTGTTAAATCACCCTCTACATTACTCGTAGCCAGTTCCAATGCTGTTGCATTAACTAGATTAACACTGCTAGTGAGACCTGTTGTGAAAACAGCAACGGTGCCACCTACGGCTAAAGAGTCTAAATTAATATTGGCATTGGCTTCAGTTGTTGTAAAAACAGCATCCCCATCGGCACTCACGGTGCCACTATCGCTCAAACCACCCGTTGTGGCCGTGGCCGTTAAATTGCCTCCTAGGGTACTGGCGGCTAAGTCTAATGCCGTTGCATTAACTATATTAGCATTGCTACTAATACCATTGGTGAAAACAGCGACAGTACCATCTACGGCTAAGCTATCTAAATCAATATTGGCATGGGTCGCTGAACTGGTAAAGACGGCATCCCCATCGACGCTTACGGTGCCACTATCGCTCAAATTTCCCGTTGTAGCTGTGGCCGATAAATTGCCTCCTAGGGTGCTGGCGACAAGGTTTAATGCGGTTGTATTGACTATATTTGCACTGCTACTAGTACCATTGGTGAAAACAGCAACCGTTCCCGCTACGGCCAAGGTATCTAAATCAATATTAGCATTGGCTTCAGTTGTTGTAAAAACCGCACCCCCTCCGACGCTCACGGTGCCACTATCGCTCAAATTACCCGTTGTGGCCGTAGCGGTTAAATCGCCTTCTACATTACTCGTAGCCAGTTCCAACCCCGTTGCATTAACTAAATTAGCATTACTAGTGATACCGGTGGTGAAAACTGCAACGGCGCCATCTACGGCTAAAGTATCTAAATTAATATTGGTATTGGCCGCTGAACTGGTAAATATAGCATTCCCCCCAACACTCACAGTGCCACTATCGCTCAAATCACCCGTTGTGGCCGTGGCAATTAAATTGCCTCCTAGGGTGCTGGCGGCAATATCTAATGCGGTAGTATTAACTAAACTAGCACTGCTACTAATACCATTAGTGAAAACAGCAACAGTTCCCGCTACGGCTAAGCTGTCTAAATCAATATTGGCATTGGTCGCTGAACTGGTAAAGATAGCATCCCCATCAATGCTCACGGTTCCGCTATCTGTCAAATCACCCGTTGTGGCCGTGGCCGTTAAATTGCCTCCTAGGGTACTGGCGGCTAGGTCTAATGCCGTTGTATTAACTATATTAGCATTGCTGCTAATACCACTGCTAAAAACTGCGACGGTGCCATCTACGGCTAAAGTGCCTAAATTAATATTGGTATTGGCTTCAGTTGTTGTAAAAACCGCATCCCCATCGATGCTCACGGTTCCGCTATCTGTCAAATCACCCTTTGAGGCTGTGGCCGTTAAATTGCCCCCCAGGGTGCTGGCAGCTAGGTCTAATGCGGTTGTATTGACTAGATTGGCACTGCTCGTGAGGCCTGTTGTAAAAACAGCGACGGTGCCATCTATGGCCAAAGTGCCTAAATTAATACTAGCATTGGATTCAGTTGTTGTAAAAACCGCATTCCCATCAACGCTCACAGTTCCACTATCTGTCAAATCACCCGCAGTGGCAGTGGCCGTTAAATCACCTCCTAAGGTGCTGGCGGCTAGGTTTAATGCCGTTGTATTGACTAAATTAGCACTGCTACTAATACCGTTGGTAAAAACAGCAACGGTACCATCTACGGCTAAAGTATCTAAATTAATATTGGCATTAGCCGCTGAACTGGTAAAGACTGCATCTCCACCGACGCTCACGGTTCCACTATCGCTCAAGCTGCCCGTTGTGGCCGTGGCCGTTAAATTTCCCCCTAGGGTACTGTCCGCTATGTCTAATGCTGTTGTATTAATTAAATTAGCCCTACTACTAATACCGTTGGTAAAAACAGCAACGGTGCCTTCTACGGCTAAAGTATCTAAATTAATATTGGCATTGGTCGCTAAACTGGTAAAAGAGGCGTCCCCACCGACGCTTACGGTTCCACTATCGCTCAAACCGCCCGTTGTGGCCGTGGCTGTTAAATTACCCCCTAGGGTGCTGGGGGCTAATTCTAATGCCGTTGCATTAACTAGATTGGCACTACTATTAATACCATCGGTAAAAACAGCAATGACTCCATCTACGGCTAAGGTGCCTAAATCAATATTGGCATTGCTTGCTGAACTGGTAAATACCGCATCCCCCCCGACGCTCACAGTGCCACTATCACTTAAACTGCCCGTTGTGGCCGTGGCCGTTAAATCACCCTCTACATTACTCGTATCCAGCTCCAATGCTGTTGCATTAACTAGGTTAGCACTGCTAGTGAGACCAGTTGTGAAAACAGCAACGGTGCCATCTACGGCTAAAGT
>JALSLS010000090.1 GCA_026988195.1 Methylomonas sp. | reverse complement strand
ATTTGACTTCAAAGCTCCAATAAGAACATTTGTATCGATTGTAATATTCACATTACTCATAATGCGGTATTATATACAATACCTAAATGAAAGCAAGGTGATGAGCTTTTACTAGCCTAACGCCTAGCTCAGGGGCGGATAACCCTTCCAGAGACTTCACAGAAACACTGAGCTTAATCTTCACGATCAATTTACAAAGAACCAAAGGGTTAGCCGTCCCTTGGAGCTACTTGTTAGGTGATTTTATAAACCGATAATCAAAAGTGAGAAAAGTACTATTGGAATATAAAGTAACAATAAAAATAACTTCCATGTAATAGTCATATCCCTTGTACGAACTATTGTGGTTGCACCAACAAGCAACCCAAGAATAATTAGTATGACACCAATAACAAGAAATGTATTCGGTCTGATTAATTCACCTACCTTAGTAATACTAAGGGTGTTTATTATTACAATAAGAAACAAGAGAATATATAGCGGAGAAAAAATAAGAGGTGATTTTTTTGTATTGTTCATGAAATAATCTTATTAAACGTCTCATAATTAATTTATCGGGTAGCACAGGTACAGGATTTTTCAGCTTCTATTGACACCGCTCCATCCGGTCTTATCGCTTCAAGGTCGTTCAGTTCAATTATGAGACGTTTAATAATGTTGTAATTATCAGAATGGTGCATCTTCATTTTCTTCTTGGATGGGCACACTTCGCTCATTCTCAGTTCTTTCATTATTTACTTTATTTATTTCGGTTAAAGAACTACCAACTGAAAGCAGTATATTTTTAGAGTTGTCTAAAGGAGGCACTTGATATAAAGAGTATGCAAATTTATCAGTAGTCCAATTTAGCATGGCATATGTTTTATTTGTTGGTGATTTTTTAATAGCATAGATAGCAGGCAAACTTGCTACTTGTGAGTTTACAAATTCAGAAATTAAATTTGAGCTACCTGAGTTCAGGGATGTCTCTTCCACAATTAATATATGACTAGAGTCAAGCCTCTGAAAAACACGCCTTACTGTTTCATGTACACCATTAGCTGATTGAGAGTCATAAGTGTTAGGGAAGGTATAGCCAATATAATTATAGTTGGCTGAAATTAGTTGAGGTATTATCGATAAAGAAAAATTTATGTTGGGAACAGAAACTGACGTGCCTAGTATGTAATTCGTTACACCTGTTATTTCATCAGCATCTTTCTCATCTACATCGTCATACCCATTTTTTTTGCTTTTTTCCAGCTCTTTCCTAATAGATGATTGCAATTCTTTAGGCATACTATCAATTGATAGTAAATTCTTTGGATTTCCTGAGGCAATATTTTGTGCCGCCTCTTCGCTAAATCCGCTATCTAACATCGCTTGATGATTTAAAGCACTATTTTCTTCTATATCTTTGAGAACATCCTTCATAAGGCTGTCTGGAATATCATCATTATCTATAGGATTTTGCTCATTATTTTCTATTTCATGCATTGCCTCAAAACTTTTTTTAATTGCCTTTTTTTCTGTGTTTTTAGGTTTTTTCTCTGCTTCTTTCGGAAATAATGGTGATTCAACTGTTGGGAGCCTTATTTTTCCAAGTTCAGAATGATTAATTTCAGAGCTGTTTTCTATATCATTACTTTTATTACCTGTAGTTAAGAAGAAATAAATAACCAATACAATAATGATACATATCAGGACTATAAACATAATTTTTTTACGCATAATATAAGCTCAATCAGAATAGTACCCTGCCGTTTTTCGTCGCGCGACAGAGTACTTAATAAAATTACCAGTTATTAAAACCCCATGTACCGAGGTTACAAGAAGTCACGAATTTTCTTCTAGTCTCAACTCTTCTTGCTTTAGTATTATACCAATAATGAATTCCGTATACCCCTGAATAATAGTAATTCTTTAGCCAATTTCCTACCTGCCCAGCATATGAGCGCCATGTGTGTTCCCACCATCTACCTGAACTGTGTGGTTCCCGTTCATATCTACCGCCTCCGCGCTTTCTCAGATGATACGAGATTGTTTTAAACCATTCACCGCCACCTGTCCAATCAACAGTTATTGACTCCTTTGCACCTGCGGCTGGACAGTCTCTACTCACATAGCCAGGACCTGCTAATGCTGATGTATTAACAAACAACCATGTCAAGCAAATGATAGTTACCCATTTTATCTTTTTCATAACTCATCTCCGTACCCAGTTAAAAATAATCAGATGTTGGGGTACATTCAACACCTAACGCCCGCTTGTGTGGCGTGCGATTTAAAACCACAAGCCTTAAATTTACGACAAACCAACCAACCAAGCAAACAAAACTCAAAAAAGCCCGCTGTGTTAGCAACGTCCAGACAAAGCCATTGTTATGTGATGATGGTAAGAATATACGCAAATAAAAGACATTGCTCAACAAAAATGCACTCAATTCAAAAACGCACGAATACTCGTAAACGAAAGCACAAAGATAAAAACTAAGATTCTATCTTAACGCCCCACAGAAGAAAGCTACAGGCACAACACGCAAAGCAACACCAAAATGGTAGCCAATCACAAAAGCTAGATTTAGAAACGATACTCAAAGCTACGACTCTAAACCACTTGCTGTTCATTAATTTAGGTATTAATTTAAGCACAAACTCAAATTAGCATGAATAAAAAGGTTAAATACCCATCCCCCCCTTTTTTTACACTTTTTAGTAAAAACAATGAAGAAAGATTAAGTAGCCACACATAACGCCTTGCTAAGGGGCAAGCGGATTAAAACCACTTACCGTAAATTTATAATATTATTCAACGAAACCACACAACTTAAAAAGAAACCCTACTTTAGCTTGTCCCTGCCTTAAGCAATTTGTTAGGCTTTTATCATTTCGGCGAGCTTACTAACTGTATTTAAATTACGACCTGTTGCTGAAACTCCTAGACAAGACTCTATATTAGCAACCAATTTTGAGCGAGCTACGCCTTCTGGAGCATGTATATAAAACACATTTCCAATTAACGTATGATTTTCTGTTTCTGATGTATATTTTTCTAATTTGATTGGGGAAATTTGTGGTGTTTTTTCACAAAAATATACGTGAACAAATTTACCTTCATATTGTTTATAAGGATTATTCTCAACCGCAACATTGAACTCACTTTCAGAAAGCACCATTATTTTAGGAGTAAAGCCAAACCTCGTTTGAATTAATTCTGCAACTTTTTTAATTGGGTTTTGATTAAAGGAAAGAACAATATTACCGCTTTGTATATAGGTTTTAACATTTTCAAAGTGACTATCCTCTAGTAATTGTTTGAGTTCTTTCATTTTGAGGAGATTATTTCCTCCTACATTTACTCCCCTTAATAGAACTATATATCTTTTCATCTTTTAAATTTAATAGCTTGCGCTATTTGCCTTTTACGCGAAGTTGTATTCAAACACATAGTAATGTTGCTCTTCCTCAATTTTGATTTCCATTTTACCTACCAACCCAGAAAGCTCATCAGAACCAGAGTCTGGCACGACCTCAAGAATGAGACTATCTTTTCCTTTATCCATAGTGCCAAAGTGTTGCAGTACAAAGCTTCCTTTTTTGCCAGACAAGTTCCCAATTACCTGTTCAATTGCCACATATCCTGCTGAACCCTCAACGGAGGTCATGGCACTTAGCATTTCTCCTTTACTTGTTGCATCTAGCTCACCGTGAAATTCTTTATCAATAGACATTCGTCCTAAATTAATACCATGTTCTCCATTTGCATAGAATTCCATAGGGTCGAGCTTCACATTAAATTTTCCTGATATATTCATATCTTTCCTTTTTAGCCTAACGCCTAGTTAAGCGGATTGCGTTTATTAAAAAAAACTCAAAACCACTAGAAACTTAATCAACCACACTAAACTTATCGTAAATTACCAAGTAGCAATCCACTTGAACTAATTTGTTGTACATACACGCGGATTATAAGCACAATTGCTATTATCCAGATGGTATTGCGGCTCGTATTCCATCGAGGCTGAAC
>JALSLS010000089.1 GCA_026988195.1 Methylomonas sp. | reverse complement strand
TACTGCGCGCGGTCACGGATGCGGAATTTATAAGCTGCTGATTTTTGTCGATAGCAAGGCGCTGAAACAGGCGCATAGCAAGCTACGCAACTGTTTCAGCAACGCAGCTATTGGCAAAAACTCAGAGGTTAGAAAACCGCAGTCGTGACCGCGCGAAGTATAAGCTAGAATAATTAATAAGCAGGTCAGTTATTTAAGTTTATATGCTATTAAAATGTTTTATGCTTGTTTGTAAATTCAAGAGTGTAGGGTCGTTTAGGAACGTGTATTAAATTAAGCTCCTGATCGTAACTGTTCACCTCCCCCTTTGAAAAAGGGGGGTTGAGGGGGATTTGTCTAATAAAACCTCTCCTAACCCCTCTTTTCCAAAGAGGGGGGGGGCTGAACGGTTGCTTCTGATCATATATTAATCCGCTAAATAAAAAAATAGAGATGAAATTAAAAATTAAAAGAATACTGATGTTTTTTTTTATAATTGTATTTATTTCCGCCTGCAGTAGTGCTGTTAAACCTGTTTTTTCAGTGATGGCAGAGCCAGGGTTTGATGGCTATTATATTCAAAACAGTGAGAATGTTTTTTTTCCTCTAGAAAAGATTGTCAGAATAGGTTTTAAAGAAAATGTAAAAAACAAACAAGTTACCTATAAATTTTGTGAAACATACAATAAAGCTGAGTTTTTAAAAGTAACTAAAGTTAAACTAGCGGACTATAGGTTAAATGTTATAAAAGGAGAAGGAGGACGGTCAGTTGGAAATAACTATAGCCTTTATAAAGTGGTTGAATCTGAGCTACTAAATAATGGCTTAACCATAAAACTCTGTGCTCAGGAGGTAAAAAGTAAGTTGGCTATACAAGGTGCCACAATAAAGCTAAAACCTGAATTGCCTTTAATGAAAGGGTTATATTACCTTAAGGATACAAAGTGGTTTATAAATGATAAAAGCCGTTATTTTATTCTTAATTAAAGCTGTAAAGGAGAGGGTGTTAGGGAGATTTGAAAAATAACTATCCAACCTTACTGGTGTTTATTTTCAGCTCCCTAAGATCAATAAGTTCTTCCTTTTAATTACAACTAATTTATTTTAGTTGAGTAACCATAAAACATTATGAAATTAATTTTAAAATATTTAGTTACTTTTTTTTTAATAGTGGGGGCTGTCAATATTCATGCTACTCCACAAGTTAAGGTCGGTGAGGTTCAAAGAATACTCAAAGCGTTAGGTTATAACCCCGGCTTGGTTGATGGTGTTATGGGGCGTAAAACTAAAGGAGCAATTGTTGAGTACCAGAAAAATACTCGAATGAATCAGGATGGTAAAGTATCTTTAGCTTTGTTGGTAATGTTAAATTCGCCTTGTAAACGTTTTTTTATTGAGGGACATCCCGTGAGGAGAGGGGCTTGTAAAAAAAATGAGCAGAAAATTCAAGAAAATGAAGTGTGGAAAGCTAAACCTGGACAACAAGCAATAGAAATAATCTTTGATAAACGGTAGCTGTAGATGAAATTTTTAATGCATTAATTATGGATAATTTGGACGAAAAAACTCGTATTTCTTCTCGCTTTAGAAGAGCTAAAGTTGAAAGTATTATAATTACTTATTCAGATGAAGGAGTGACATGCAAAAAAACCTTTGCTAAAGCTTTTAAAATAGGTCGGTCAGCAGAGTGTGATTTAGTGCTGATGGATCAGGGCGTTAGTCGGGAGCATGCGGAAGTTATTCCAACAGATACTGGATGGATCATTAGAGACCTTGATAGCTCCAATGGTACTTTTGTGAATACTGTGCAAATAGATGAACAGTTGTTATCCGATCAGGATACATTTCATTTTGGCAATGATGCCGCTATTTTTTTAGTGAGTTTTGAAAAAAAAAATGAAGAGCCTTTGCCCCGTCATCAGAAAACCCATTCTAAAGTAAATGTTGCAAATCCCCCAATAATCCAAGCTAAAAATAATCTAGCAAAGACAACTAAGCAGAATGAAGTCTTTGATCATTATTTTGCTGATAAGGCTGAAGAAGATATGGGGGATCACACGCGTATGGTAAGGCGCGTTATTAAGCAAGAGCAGGAAAAAGAACAGAAAAAAAATGCTTCGCGTTATAAAATTGCCATTGTTGCTGTTTTATTGTTATTGATTGTTTCTGGCGGCTTTATTACATTTCAGCAGGTTCGGCTAGATAAGGCGCAAAAATTAGCTATTGATATGTTTTATGATATTAAAGCTATAGAGGTTCAAATTGTTCAAACTGAAGTCCAGTCTGACGGTGTTGATTCACTTATTCACAATATTGCACAGAAACGTCAAAAGCTTAGAGAGATGAAAGCGAGGTATCAAGATTATTTGGCTGAAGTGAATTACGCTAAGCAGTTTAAAAGTTCACTCAGTGAAGAAGATCAGGCTATTGTTAAAATGGCGAAAATTTTTGGTGAATGTGATTTAGAATTACCTGAAGACTTTATTTTTGAGGTAAAAAAATACATCCGTAAATGGCAAAGTTCTAAACGCTTAGTTAATGCTATTAACCGGATTGACCAATTAGGACACACCTCGATGGTTGTTAAAGCGATGAAAGCTGAAAACTTACCGCCAGAGTTTCTTTTTGTTTCATTGCAAGAGAGTAATTTTAGGTTTGATGCTATTGGCCCTGAAACTCGTTTTGGTATTGCTAAAGGTGCATGGCAATTTATGCCAGAAACAGGTAAGGAATATGGCCTTAAGGTTGGTCCTCTTGCTCCTTTTAGAGAGCATGACCCTGATGATGAGCGGTTCGATTTTGAAAAGTCTAGTATTGCAGCAGCCAAGTATTTAAAGAAAATATACAGTATGGAAGCACAAGCCTCGGGCTTATTAGTAATGGCCTCGTATAATTGGGGACACAATAGAGTTAAACGATTGATCAAATCTATGCCAGATAACCCTCGAGAACGTAATTTTTGGAAATTAACCCAGAACTATAAAATCCCTAAAGAAACATATGACTATGTTTTTTATATTTTTAGTGCAGCCGTCATAGGTGATAACCCAGAGTTGTTTGGCTTTGATTTTAAAAGCCCAGTTTTGACAGCAGGTGCTTCATTGCAATATCAATAGACCTTTTAAAATTAAATTTAACTCACCGATTTGCTCGGGTTAAGTTTAATACATGAAATTCTTTTTTTGAATTCTTAAGATTAAAACCTTTGTCTTTCAGGTGAATAGTTTTATCTCAAAGATTACATAAATGTTTGTAACCGTTCACTATACATCTCCCCCTTTGAAAAAGGGGGATTGAGGGGGATTTGTCTAATAAAATCTCCCCTAAACCTCTCTTTTCCAAAGAGGGGGGGACTGAACGGTTACAAATGTTTAGGTGTGTCCATTGTGAAAATAACAGAAAATCAGCGATAAGTTAAGAAGCAGTATCCCAAAATTACAAGGTTATCTTGTGATATTCTGTAAAAGATAGTGTTATATGTTAGTGCTTTTTTGTAATACCAAGGCTCAATATCTTTTTAAAAGCTAAAGAGTTAATAGGAGGAGGTATTTAAAAAATATTTTGAGTAAGGAACGTGCATGAAACAACTTAGGCAACTGGCAATAAATAATCCACCCAGATTGCGCAGATTTTTTGTTTCTGATCAAACTATCTCAAGAGGCGCATAGCCAGCTACGTAACGATTGAGATGGTTTGAGCAGGGATAAAAAAGCCAGTAAGGTGGGTGTGTTATTTGTTGCTGGTTGCCTTACCGATTTCTAACTTATCTTTTTGCTCCAGATGGAATGATCTCATTCGTTGCGTAGCTTGCTATGCGCCTCATGAGATCATTACATCTGAAACAAAAAATCCTACGTTATAATTTCGGGAAGTTATTCCATACACGTCCCTAAGGTACCTAAGGTGACCGACAACAAATAGCCCGCGCCACTCTTCCTATCTAATCTTTACTTGTTTACTCTAGAACAAGTACATATAATGAAGAAATTGTTTCAAAGGCTTGTATATTTAGTGTCTGGTAATATTTGTTT
>JALSLS010000088.1 GCA_026988195.1 Methylomonas sp. | reverse complement strand
CACGGAATAAATTGAACAACTGGCGCAGGACTTTTTGTTCATATTCAAGGCGTACAAACAGGCGCATAGTAAACGTTTGTGCAAAGCTTCCGCTCCTTGCTCACGCCCCTTACCTACATCCATGTAGGCAACGCAGAAGATGGACAAAAAGACTAGTTAGCGTCCTATTCAGCAGAGTTGGCAGTGCATAAGGCAAACCATTGATCCTAATCGACAGCAAAATGCTGTCCTAGATTTAACAGTGTGATTTACCGCCGATGCGTTGGTTTGTGACTAAGCGATGCCTGTAGTAGAGCTTATCGCTGGCAGCGTTATTGGTATTGGTATTGGTATGGGTATGGGTATGGGTATGGGTATGGGTATGGGTATGGGTATGGGTATGGGTAACTGATATGCAGCGCCTGAATAGTTCTCACATGCCGTCCAGACAGCTAAGCTTCCCCTGAATATAATAGCCCCACAAAAAAATTAAAATATAAAAAGCAATTAAATCAATTGTTTATTTATATTTTTTAGCAAAAAATGGCGGGATAATGTTAAATATGGGTAGGTAACCAGAAACAAAAAATCGGCACAATCTGGGTGGGTTATTTATTGCCAGTTACCTAAGGAACATTCATAAAACAACATACCGATTTTAATTTGTGACAGACCACCCTTATTTTTTACGCTTGGTAACACCTGCCAAACCAATTAGGCCACTACCAAACAACCAGACTGCAGCAGGAACTGGTACAGCAGAAGGTATCTGCCAGTTAAAGTTTGCAGACTGGATCGCATCTATTAGTACTGTAGGGTTCCCTCTATTAGTCGAAACACCCAAAGGGGAACGATTAATTTCTAAGTGATAGTTAACATCAGCGACTACAAATGCAGAAAACTGACCGAATGAATTTTGTCCCAGGCTAAGAGTCTCCAGGCTTCCATTATCCATATCTTTTAAGGAGAGAGAAAAAAGTTCTGTACTCAGGTAAAAACCAGCACTTGCTCCCGCAGCTAAGGAATCCACAGTATAATCAATCGTCATAGTTCCATTGATGTCTGCCTGAAAATCATAACTAAACTTGCCCTGATTATTTACACTGGCAGCAACGTTGACATCACTAAGAATAAAACTCACCTCTGAAAAATTAACCGTACCTTGTCCAGCATTCATCCAGGTAGCTGAAGCGATGGTAGTCGCAGTAAATGCATTTGTTACAGTAGCACGAGCTTCCGCACTTAATGAATTAATTGATCCACCTTGCATAGCTTTTGCTGTTCTTGTAACTTCACCTTCTATTAATGCAGAGCTTTCCACTTCTAACAATGAACTGATCGGAATTACCGTAGCGTGGGCAGTCCCCATATAGCTGGTAATGACAAGCATAAGTGAAAGTGCCAGAATAGAAGAATTTATCACAGGTAATTCACCCGTCACACCTAAAGAACATGATTCAAACATTTTTAATATTGTCATTCTTTTCTCTCCTCATTATAAAAAATAATTTCTTACCAATATTTTCATTTCTCTATTGGTATTTTTTAGCATTACACAGAATTTCAACATATTAACCAGCAGTCAATGGGTAGGTAGGTAGGTAGGTAGGTAGGTAGGTAACCAGCAACAAAAAATCGGCACATTCGGGTGGGTTATTTATTGCCAGCTACCTAAAGAACGTGCATAAAACAACATACCGGTTTCTATCTTGTTTTTTTGCTCCAGTTGAAACAAAAACCTACGTTATCATTTCGGGAAGTTGTTCCATACACCTAAGATCTTTTTCTCTATTTCAGCTAATTATTTTACAAAGTTTTCAAATACTCAACCAACGCTTTACGTTGAGCACTATCCATTGCCGGAAAGGGCTCTTCTAATTGAAATCCACCTTCCTCATCCCGTACTGCAATACCTTGTTTATTACGTTTTATCATCCGAGTAACTCCTGCTGCATATTCATGCCCGGCATTACTATTACTGGGTAAAGAGGTATCAAATTCATACAGCTCAGGATATTGAGCTTTGTCTTTACTGACAAAACCTACTTTCTCTGGGTCAAACTCTCGACTCCCAACAGTAAATTTATTTGATCTGCATTTTTTCCCCGCCTCAATTTCAGCATCAGAACAACGGGGTAAAAATAATTCATAAAGGTTAAGCACTGAGCCATTATGCAGATAAGGAGCTGTAGCCCATATTCCATTTAAAGCGCGTCCTCTATAGACATTAAGGCTATAAGCGACGGTTTTAGCATCCGCATCAACAGGGATAGTTTCAAAATTAACCTGTCGTTGCGTTGGTTTTTTAAAAGGGTTGGTTTGCTTAGCAAATAAAAAATCAGCCGCATGCTCTAGCCCTCGACGGATAATATTTTTGTCATGATCAGGTTCTTTCACCACTTCAGTGGTTGCATACTGTAATGCCTGCAAAGCAGAGGTTTTAGCTTCAAAACCTGCCCCCTTAACATCTCCAAAATACCCACTATCCCCCGTCCTCGTTAATGCATTCATTGCCATGGTTGGATCAGTCTGCAATAAATTGACACTGGTATGTTGCACAACCATGATTCTATCTGGGTCTGCTCGATCAAATTTTGCTGAACTGGTATGGCATGCATCACATTGATATTGATAGAACAGCTGTTTTCCTTTCGCAGCCAATTCAGTATTAATTGCTGGAAGTATATGATCCGGCCACTGGGGTGACTGCAATGAATTTAACTGATATTCCAAGCGGGTTAAATTATGCTGAACGGCTGAAGAAAGATAACCAATATCACCTTTTTCTTTTAAATCAAAAATAGCAAAAACCCCTAAGACCTCCCCTACATTGCGGTTCAAGGGACCTAAAAACCCCAAGCGTTTTCCTGGATAGTTATCCCCCACCCCATTCCACTGTACAAAGTCACTATAAGGTGAATCCCATAAAAAGGGATAACTGACTGGCGCATTTGCAGGGTTATAATTATCAACTTCAGGCTTGACCAAATGACTAAAAATACGATTATAAATTCGACCAAAAGCATCTAGCCGGCCATAGCCATAAGGTACATTTATATTGCCATTGTTTGGATGTACCGGCGCATTACGCCTATCATACCGCTGCCTTTCAACTAATATCTCTTCTAACTCACGCTTAAAGGCTTGCTCACTTTCTGTATCACCTTCGGCCAAAACATGCTCAGTTAAACGGGCAAGTTTATCTGAATCTGCCAAAGTAGCTTCAACCGATGCCGTTAAGTTAATGAGTAAAGATTCAATATCTGACAAAGCGGGAGCCCCATCAATTCTAACGCCCACACCTTTATAATTAATTTGATTGGTATGGCAAGCTGCACACGTAAACCCCATATAATCTTTACCCTGATAACTATCTTTTACGAAACCAATAGGTAAGCCATCAGGGTTATCAAAACTTGGCTTTTGGGTCAAGAATCGCAATTTTTGCATGTTCCTTTCACTACGAAACAGTTCTGTACTGCCTGGCTGTTCAAGGTTAAGAAAAATGGAATAAGGTATAAGGTCTGACCCTTGCGTTGTATTATAAAACCACAAGCTATCGTAACGGCTCCAGTTTTGCTCAAGGTAGCTAATCTCTTTAACAGAGTCTCCAAAAAAAACCTCGTTACTCGCTTCCGCATTCCTCCTGTCATTAACCAGCAAGCCTTGGCTGGTATAAGTACAACTAGTACTAAATAGTGCTGTCACAATGGATATTATGTGTATTTTTTTCATTTTAATACCTCCAACAATTAATTCCCAAAAAGAAAACATTTAATTTTTAAAAATATTCTGGTAAAAAATGAGTGCTGAATATCTGGTTTCCTATGTCTATATTCTGCTGAGGCCTGATAAACAGATTGCCTTAAGCGATTAATACTGCCAATAGGTTGATGAGCTTTTAACGAATGCCAAGGCGTATAAGCTAATAACTCACATTGCTCCTTACTCTGAGCGGAAGAAATTTCAGCTTGAGGGGATGGAATAGTAACCGTTGCAACGTTGATAAAAGGGAATTCCACTTCATCCCATAAAGCA
>JALSLS010000087.1 GCA_026988195.1 Methylomonas sp. | reverse complement strand
AGGAATAACGGAAAAACACCTAAAACAAGTCCCTGAAATTTATCGAATATGCTATCAATCTAATGCTGGTGTAATATCATCAATAGGTAACAACTGTAGATTAGCTCTCATTTCATTGGCATACCTAAAACCAACAGCCGGTACTATCTTTCTATTAACCGTAGCTAAATGCATAGCTGCCATCATTGCTGATTTTTGAAAATCAGCATTCTTTTTAGTCATAATAGAGAGTAAATAAAGTGCATTATCCTCACTAACATCTTTATTATCTATTAATTCTTGGGCTTTTTTAGCCACCTTTAGAAAAGCAATAATTCTTTTCTTTCTATTCAAAAATCCGATAGATGGCATGCTTTTTTTAAGAGACTCATAAGCAGCCAAGGATTTATCAGCTTCATCCATTTTTTTAACCTTTTAATTCAACCGCTGCTTAAATGCTTCATACATCATGATGCCAGCTGCAACAGATACGTTTAAACTTTCAACTTGTCCGATCATAGGGATTTTTACCAAAAAATCACATTGTTCTTGAGTCAACCTTCTCATTCCTGTGCCTTCAGCTCCCATCACTAAAGCCAGAGACATATTCAAATCGGCATTAAAAATGGATTGTTCAGTATTCCCTGCCGCCCCCACAATCCAAATATTTTGTTGTTTTAACCAACGCAGAGTTCTGGCAAGGTTTGTCACTTGATAGACTGGGACTGTTTCTGCGGCTCCACTAGCAACTTTACAGACAGTAGGAGTAATACCTGCTGAATTATCTTTGGTTATAATAATTCCACTGACACCTGCCGCATCAGCAGAGCGTAAACAAGCTCCTAAATTATGAGGGTCTTGAACTTGGTCTAAAACCAGAAAAAAAGGTCTATCATTCATTGTGTTAACAATATGTTTTAGTTCTTCTTCTGAATGTACCCCTGGTAATTCAACTTCAGCCACGATACCTTGGTGATTTTTACCATCCGTCAATTTATCTAAGCGCTTTCTATCTGCATTTTCTACATTGACGGTCAAACCCTTTAGCTGTTTAAGTAAAGGGAGCAAACGCTTATCTTGTCGTTGGCTATCAACCCAAATATGTTTAATTTTATCGGCAGAGAAGTCAAATGCAGCTTGTACTGCATGGATACCAAATATCTTAGTGACATTCATATTTAGCTGATTTTCCTTTTAGTAGCTCTTTTAGCTTTGACTACTTTCTTTTTAACAGGCCTTTTTGTCTTATCTTTAGGTTTAACTTTAGGCTTAGTATGATTTGTTTTAGTTTTAGTTTTTTTCTTTGACTTGTCAACAGCTTTAGTTTTTTTGGTTCTTGTTGTTTTTGGCTGACCTAGCAAATCGAAATCAATTTTCTTTTCATCTAAATCAACCCTAGCTACTTTAATCTGAACTTTGTCACCTAGTCTAAAACGAATACCGGTATTCTCCCCCGTCAACTGATGAGTTTTTGCATCAAAATGGAAAAAGTCCTGAGGTAAATTTGTAATATGCACCAAGCCTTCAACATAGATATTATCGAGTTCTACAAAAAAACCAAAACCTGTAACAGCCGTAATAATACCTTTAAAATCTTCCCCGACCTTATCCTGTAAATATTCACATTTAAGCCAATTGACAACATCTCTAGTTGCTTCATCAGCTCGACGTTCATTAGTTGAACAATGTTCACCTAGTATTACCATATCAGGTAAGCCATAGAAGAAACTTTTCGGAGGCTTACCAAGTAAACAATGTTTGATTGCTCTGTGTACCAGCAGGTCTGGGTAGCGCCTAATAGGTGAAGTAAAGTGGGCGTAAGCCTCTAAAGCCAAACCAAAATGACCTTTTATTTCTGGGCTATAAACAGCTTGTGACATAGACCTTAATAATACAGTCTGGATTAAATGAGCATCAGCCCTGCCTTGTACCGAATTAATTAAATTCATATAGTCCAAAGGAGTCGGCTTAGCACCTCCCCCTAAAACTAAACCTAATTCATTTAAAAAACTTTTAAGATTTAGTAATTTTTCAGTTCCCGGCCCTTCATGTACCCGTAATAAATGAGGCATTTTTTTCCGTATAAGGAATCGTGCCGCAGCTGAATTTGCCGTAATCATAAATTCTTCAATTAACTTATGCGCATCATTACGTTGAGTTGGAACAATTTTTTCTATTTTTCTATCTTTACCAAAAATAATCTGAGTGTCTTGAGTGTCAAAATCCATGGCTCCACGGACTTCTCTCTGTTTGCGCATCACCTTATATAGATTATAAAGTTCTTTCAGCTGTGGTACTAAAGTAGAATATTTTTTAGTTAAGGCTTTATCACCCTCAACTAATATCTTTGCAACATCAGTATAAATTAAACGTGCATGTGAACGCATCACTGCATTAAAGAAGCCTGAGCGAATAACTTTTCCCTGCTCGTTAATATACAGTTCACAAACCATACATAAGCGATCAACATTTGGGTTTAATGAACAAAGCCCATTAGAGAGCACCTCGGGTAACATTGGGATAACTTGCTCAGGAAAATAAACTGAGGTACTTCTATTTTTAGCTTCTGCATCAAGTGCCGTATTGACTTGCACATAATGTGAAACATCAGCAATGGCAACTAATAATTTCCAGCCCTTAGGAGTTTTTTTACAATAAACGGCATCATCAAAATCACGTGCATCTTCGCCATCAATAGTTACTAAAGAGAGGCCTCTAATATCTGTTCTATTTTCTTTAGCTTGCTCAGGAACTTCACTGGTTAAATGTTTAGTTTCTTGCAATAACTCAGCAGGCCATTGAAAAGGCAAATCATGTGAGCGTAATGCCATATCAATTTCCATACCAGGCGCCATATGTTTACCTAATACTTCAACTATTCGACCTATTGCCTGTCTATGATTAGACGGATACTGAATAATTTCAGCAACCACTATTTCACCTTTTTTTGCTTTACCTACTTCATCTTTAGGTATTGAAATATCTTGGGTGATTTTATTATTATCAGGTGCAACAAAAGTCAAACCTCTTTCTTTAATCAGGCGGCCTACAACCAAGTTTGTATTACGTTCGAGTATTTGAACAACAGCCCCCTCTCTACGTCCTTTTCTATCAAGCCCAGCAACCCTTACTACTGCACGGTCATTATGCATAAGAGATTTCATCTCTCTAGGCGATAAAAATAAATCAGCCGAACCATCATCTGGTTTTACAAAACCAAAACCATCTGCATGGCCTAAAACCCTACCAGCGATAAGGTCTTGACTATTAACTAAACAATATTTTTGCCTACGGTTGAAGAGTAATTGACCATCTCTTTCCATCGCTCTCAGTCGGCGGCGTAAAGCTTCAAGATTATCAGCTGTTTCAAGCGCAAATTTTTTCGCTATTTGTTGCCGCCTTAGAGGTTCCCCAGCATCTTCTATCAATTGAAGAATGAGTTCACGACTAGGAATAGGGTTCTCATATTTTTCAGCTTCTCGCTGAGCATAGGGATCGACTATTTGATTTTTATTTTCTTGATCGGAATCCTGGACCATTTATTTTCTTTCTAATGTTTAGGGGGAAGAGCTTAATAATAGGAATTGTTCACACCCTTACCCATTACCAGCAATGCTTTCAACCATCATAGCTTATTCGTAGACTAAAAGTAACCTTCATTGATCAGTTAAAGCATATTCAACTAAAAGTATTTTATAGGCTTCAAAACAATTAACCTTTAAGGGTCCAATAAGGACTAAGAACATTTATTGAAGCTAAAAACTGTCTATAATCAACGGGTTTTAAAACATAGCCAGAAATACCTTGCTCAAAACTATTATCAACATCTTGCTGTTCTTTTGAAGACGTTAGCATAATAATAGGGATATTTTTAAACGTAGCATTTTTATTGATTCCATTTAAAAATTCATGTCCATTCATTTTTGGCATATTAATATCCAAAAGAATAACACAAGGCATCCCGTCAACGGGATCATTCAAATAATTAAGGGCTTCTTCTCCATTATGGGTTGCTACTAGCTGATTTAACACCCCAAGTTCTTTGAAGCCAC
>JALSLS010000086.1 GCA_026988195.1 Methylomonas sp. | reverse complement strand
GCAATGGGCGCAGTCAAAGCCATCAACGCATCACGCATGGCGCTAAGAGGCGACGGAACACACTACGTCTCGCTCGATAAAGTCATCCACACCATGCGCGAAACAGGCAAAGACATGAGCCTAAAATACAAAGAAACCGCCCGTGGCGGATTGGCTATTCATGTGCTTGAAGTGCCTGTTAATATTGTTGAGTGTTAGGTTAGTTTGTTAAGGTAAACCTGACCAGCTTGTATCGATTAACTGTATTTAAATTGTCACCCCCACCCTTTTTCGCCATTTTGTAAGAGATAAAATACAAAAGGGCAAAAAAGGGTGGGGGTGACAAGTTTACAGCCTCAATTATTATAGGCTAGCTGAATCAGCGAAAGCATCATCCGACATCGGCAGGTTGCTCAAACTCACGGGTAGGTTGGCGCTGAGGCACGAAGCCCAACGTCATAGCCTGCAAAACTGTTGGGCTTCCTGCGTCAGCCCAACCTACGCGCTAAGGGTTGATAATTGGCTTAGAAAATGAATTTTTATAAACGTTGCGCTGACCCTAATTATTCAACCCATTCTTCAAGATATTTCAGTTCTGATATACGCCTCTTATATCCAGTTTCTTTAATCATTTTCTTAACTTGTTTAATGTTGGTAATTGCCTTTTCCCTTCCACTTTTTTTCTTATCTATAATTTCTTCATTATTTTCGTTATCTTGCACGTATGCATCAATTGTTAAAATTAAACGAGCTGATTCTAAGCCAAAATCAATCTTAAACAAACGCATGTCACCTCTGTTAGCAATTTCATAAGCTTCATCTATATCATGAAATGCTGCATTCCCTTTAACCTGATCCATAAATGGTAATGTTAAAAACCACCTATAACAACTAGCTCTTGCAAGTAACGCTAGTGGTAAATATATTATAGTCTCTGCATTTCGAAGACCTTCAACTGATCGGTTTAACATTTTTTCTGCTATCAAAAGCTGTTGCATACTAGCTTCATCAAACAAAAGTTTTTCTTGGGATAAATATAAAGTCACATCTCTGTCAGTTTCAATAACAAACTGTGGATTAGCTTTCGATAAGAGAACAACAGCTTGTTGTAAACTCGCCCTTCCTAGTGATAATTGATCTAAAGCGATGTATTGTAATTTACCTAAAATACCTACCCAGCCAATAGTTTCTTGTGTTCGTAACAGAACATTCTTCCATTCACCTTTACCGAGCAAATAATCACAATAGTTAAAACCTTGTGAGGAATACAAGAATTTAAAATCTGGGGTTAATAGTCTTTGCAACCTTTCTGCTTCTGTGAAATTTATTCTAGCTTCTTTATCGTTACCTGATTGGAGCTGTGCAAATGCAAGGTTAGCTAATGTAATGCCTTTCTGGCTTTCATATAGTTCTTTATCAGTTTTTTTATTAATTTTACTTGCACAAACTCTAGCCCTTTCCGATGTACCAATAGCCGAACTTATATAACCAGCAGCTAGTTGCAAATTACTATAATTAATTGCCTCTCCTGTAACATTCCCCCACTTTTTTTCTTTTATATTTATATCCAACGCCATAAGAGATGGATCAGCTGCTTCTTTTATCCTTCCCAATGCAAATAAGCGAGTTGATACTAAATTCAATAAACTTGGCTTAAGCTCGATTAGCTCTTCTACTGGAACAGTCCAAAGCTCCAAAAAAAAGTACGAAAGTACTATTAAGTCAGCCCCAATAGCACCAAGCTTTTCACTAAGGTAATCTGTATTACCACGCTTGATTCTTTCAAGATATATATATACAAAAGCTTCTTGATATTTCCCTGCTGCACATCCGTGCATAACAGCAGCAAATAGAGGCTCCATTTCACTTAAAGTATCGGTATCACTTGAGCTTTCTTTATAATATTCGTACAAATTAGAGTGTGCTTGATGCCATTCCTCTGAGTACTTTTGTTTTAAGCGTGTCGCAAAATATTCACGAACCAGAGGATGTGAGTCATATACTTCTAATAAGTTTGAATTCACAATGTTTAATAAGTTCTGTTCACGTAATCGCCTTGCTGCAGCTTTAAAAACTTTGTTATTGGTAACAATAGATCCTGCTGTATCAGAAAGGACATTAATACCTGAATCGCGTAATGATCGTATTGCATCAAGCGATGCAGGGCGGTCAAATAACCCCATCATATATAGAATCTTTAATTCAGACGTCCCTTCAAGTTGTTGTTCGTATGCTGCCATTACTTTAAAAGCATGACGAGTTTCACGCGTTTCTTCAGGATAATCAGTTAATGCTCTTAAGTTTGTTCGTTGTCGAATGTCAGAATCTTCGTACTCTCGCAGGTATTTAGCCAAAAGATTGAGTGATAACGCATGACCATCAAACTCCCTTACCGCAGTTTCCAGTTCTTTATCACTTCCTTTAATTTTATTTTCTTTAAATAGTTCTAATCCAGCAGGAATAGAGAGAGGTTTAAGAGCATACTGAGTTACCAACGAATCAGGTATACCGTTAAGTTCTGTTACATCTTGTCGAGACAAAATAACCAGCAGACCTTTATTTTGAAATGATAGTTCTTTTATTAGAGTGCTTAATGCAAGGTCTCTAATTTCCCCATCATTTACTCCCTTAACACGATGTTGCAATGGCTCCAACCCATCTAGTACCAACAGAGTGCGTTGCTGCTTTATTAATATTGCTAACTTCAAGGCTTTATTATAATAACTAGTTAAAGGGTCACCTTCATAGTGAAACCACTCTAATGCTTCGTCAAAAAATTGTTCCGCTGATGCTTGTCCGTTTTCTACTGAATTTTGAAGATAAAAGGAATGAACATATATGACATCACTATCTTGCAGACTTTTCTCAGCCAGTTGATATAACCAAGTTTTCACTAAAGCTGTTTTACCAGAGCCACCAAACGCTTTTAATGTGATAATATTTTTGCTGTCATCATTCCAAGCATCATCTAGTATTTGTAATTCTTCTTCACGGCCTATTAATTTATTATTAGTATTTGGGAGTTTTGATATTTGTGATCCAAGTAATTGGGGTGTGCGTCTTATATCATTATTATTCTTTGCTAGTTCCCCGACAATCTTTCTAGTTTCTGCAATTTTCTTGGAATCTTCTATTTTGAAAATATCATTATATAAGCCCAACTCTTTTGATAGATCAATCAACGCATTTCCACTGATTAACTTTATAAAAGACTTATCTTTATCGTGTTTTTCTATTTGTTTATCCTTCCACTTAGACCACCATCGATTTTCTTTCATGTCAAATTGCCAAGGCAAACATAGTATCCATTCCTTCAATTTGTATTTATTAGATTCTATCGCTGTTTTGAACGATTCCCTTATTTGACCCTTTTGGCTCTCACCAAATTTTTCTAGAAAGAATTTACATTGAATTACTGTAATTGGCTCAACCCCTATTTCACCAATAAAAACGTCAATCCCACCATCACCATTCTTAACACGGACTGCATCTACGCGTTCCCCTTCATATTTTTTACGATAAATACGTTCGCAGGCTTTTTCAAAAGCAGTTCTTGTGCCTTCAATGTTTCCATTGAGTGCTTTAAAGTCAGACCAATCTCTATTCATTTCTTATTAAATTCCAGCAAGAATATTTATATTCACCCATCATAATGCCCACCAATCGCAAACAAATAAACCGCGTCATCATCAAAGCGATAAACCACACGATCTCCAGCTGATATTCGGCGTGACCATAAGCCTTGGTACTGATGTTTTAATTGTTCTGGTTTTCCTGTGCCTGTGGCGGGGTTGCCTCGGAGCATTTCTTTTATGAGTTTGCAGAGTTTTGTGTGTAGCTGTTTGTTGTCTTTTCGTAGTTTTTCGTAAGCTTCCCACGTGTCACCCTCAAAAATGAGTTTCCTCATGAATTATTAATCTCGCCCATCACGTCTTTATTAGCTTTGCGCCCTTTGCCTGCTTCATGGGTTTGGATTGATTTGTTTATCTGTGCTGATAATGATTTATTCTGCAAAACATAGAGCGTTTCTTCTAGTTGCTCGTAGTCTTCTACGCTCATGACTACC
>JALSLS010000085.1 GCA_026988195.1 Methylomonas sp. | reverse complement strand
GAATAACAAAGCGGCAGAAGCTTATGAAGATAAGCTTTTTAGTTTGTTTCCCCTTTCTAAGCAAGCTCAACAACTTAAAATTAAGTAATATCAAACAGCTCATAAAAAATTAATTATTAGAAATGGCAAAAAAAAATCAATCGGTTCAGGCTATCAGGGGGATGCATGATGTATTACCTGAACAATCTCCACTTTGGCAATATGCAGAAAAGATTATAAAAGATGTTTTGGCAAGTTATAGTTACTTGGAAATTAGGCTGCCGATTGTTGAAAAAACAGAGTTATTTAAGCGCTCGATTGGCGAAGTTACTGATATTGTCGAAAAAGAAATGTATACCTTCGATGATAGAAATAATGATTCGCTTACATTGAGACCCGAAGGGACAGCCGGTTGCTTACGGGCTTGTTTGGAGCATGGTTTACTACATCACCAAGTGCATAGGTTATGGTATTACGGTCCTATGTTTAGGCATGAAAGACCACAAAAAGGGCGTTACCGCCAGTTTTATCAGTTTGGGGTTGAAACATACGGGCTTGCAGGGCCGGATATTGATGCTGAGTTGATTTTACTAAGTGATAGAATGTGGAAAAAATTAGGCATTCGAGACAAAGTAAGGTTAGAACTTAATACACTTGGAACCACTGAAGAAAGACTGGTTTATAGGGAAAAACTAGTTGAATACTTTAAACAACATATTGAACTGTTAGATGAAGATAGTTTACGTCGATTAGAGACAAACCCATTAAGAATTCTGGATAGTAAAAATAGAGATTTGAAGCAGTTAATTCAGAATGCACCTGAATTACTGGACTGTATGGGGGAAGATAGCCGCAATCATTTTAGTACTTTAACTCAGACACTGGATGATTTAGGGATTGAATATGAGCTAAATACTCGATTGGTAAGAGGCTTAGATTATTACGGTAAAACAGTTTTTGAGTGGGTTACCGATGATTTGGGTTCACAAGGCACTATTTGTGCGGGTGGGCGTTATGATGGTCTGGTTGAGCAGTTAGGTGGAAAAGAAAATCATGCTATTGGCTTTGCCATGGGAATGGAAAGGCTGTTGCTGTTGCTAGAACAGTTGGATGATGTGCCTGTTGAGAGGTCTGTTGATGTTTACATGATTAGGGTGGGGGCAGATGCTGAAAAAGAAGGTATACGCTTTGCTGAACAAATTAGAAATGAAATTGAAGGAATTAAATTACAAGTTAACTGTGGTAGCGGTAGCTTTAAAAGCCAGTTTAAAAAAGCGGATAAAAGTGGAGCTCAATATGCACTTATTATCGGTGATGATGAAGTGAGTCGTAATGAAGTAAGTTTAAAACCTCTAAGAGTTGATCAAGAGCAAAAAAATATGACTCAAAATGATATTATCCAATTTTTAACAGAATCAATTTAATAGGAAATACACGTGGAAATTTACGAAACAGAAGAAGAGCAAGTTGCCGCAATAAAACGCTGGTGGAAAGAAAATGGCACATCAACAATTATTGGTGTTGTTATAGGAGCCGTTGTTATAGCAGGTTGGGATTTTTGGCAAAATAATATTAAAGAGCAAGCCAAGCAAGCATCTGCGCTTTATGATCAATTACAGATAAGTCTAAGCAAAGATAATGATGAATCTGTGGCTGCCATTAGCAAAAAAATAAATGAAAACTATGCTGATTCTGCTTATGCTAGTTATGCAGCTCTATATTTAGCGAAAACAAAAGTTAAACAAAATGATCTAGAGGCTGCAAAATCTATTTTAGAGCAACAAATGAATACAGTTGAATCTGATGAAGTTAGAAATATTGCCAGATTTAGGTTTATTAGGTTGTTATATGCAACAGGAGAAAATGAAAAAGGCCTGCAGCTGATTGCCGAAACAGATCAAACGACTATTAAAGAGTTTGTCACTAGTTATGATGAATTAAAAGGTGATTTATATGTCGCATTGGGTCGTCTGGGTGAAGCTCGTACCGCTTACCAAAGTGCATTAAGAGAAGGGGGGGAGTCTCCTTTATTGCAATTTAAATTAGATGATATTGCTGTTGTTGAAAATGTAGTCAATTAGGTAGTTAAAGTATTATTTTCAACCCATAAGATTAAAGAGTGATGATAAACAATAAAACAAAATATATTGCATGGTTGCTGGCAAGTTCGGCACTATTGTCACTTAATGGGTGTGCAATTGTAGATACAACGAGTGAATTGGTTACAGGTGTTACCAGTTACTTTTTAGGGGGGGAAGATAATATAGAGCCTCCAGCAGAATTAGTTGAATATAAAGCAGAAATTGAATTAGATGTTTTATGGAAAGAAGATGTAGGTGTGGGGAGTGGTGGTCGCTTTCTTAACCTAGATTTGGTGGTAAGCTATGGTAAAGTTTTTGCCGCTGATAGAGAAGGTTTAGTACAAGCACGAGATGTTAATACAGGTGATTTAGTTTGGGAAACTGAAACAGATTATCAATTTTCTGCAGGCCCTGGCACTGATGAAAATATTGTTGTTTTTGCCACCAGTAATGCAGAAGTTGTCGCCTTTAACCTTGAAACAGGTGAGCAAAAATGGGTGAGTGCTGTTTCAAGTGAAGTGCTAGCGAATCCGGTTATTGCAAATGATATTGTAATTATTAGATCAACTGATGGTAGGATGATTGCTTTAAAAGCAAGTGATGGTTCAGAGCTTTGGATTTTTGAAAAGAGTGTTCCCGCACTTAGTATTAGAGGGACAGGTACTCCCATCATTGTTTCTGATAATGTAATTGCTGGCTATGCGAATGGAAAATTATTAGCGCTAAGGCTAACTAATGGGAAGAGTAGCTGGGAAACCAGTATCGCTATTCCAAGTGGTCGTTCTGAAATAGAGCGCTTAGTTGATTTAGATGTTGATCCCGTTGAGAGTGATGGGGTTATTTTTATTTCCAGTTACCAGGGGGGGACAACCGCTGTTCTGGAAATAGATGGTGATGTGTTATGGAGGAATCAAGATGTCTCCTCCTATTCTGGTTTGAGTTATGACTGGCGGTACTTGTATGTCAGTGATACCAAGAGCCATGTTTGGCAAATTGACCAAGGAAATGGTGCTTCACTTTGGAAGCAGGATAAACTCTATAATAGAGGGCTAACCACTCCTGTTTCTTACGATGATTATGTGGTGGTGGCTGATTATGAAGGATATGTACATTGGTTAGCAAATAGTGATGGCAGGCAATTAGGGCGTATAAAAATTGCAGATTCTGGGGTAGATGCAAAACCAGTCGTGGTTAATAATATTGTCTATATTTATGCGAAAGATGGTACTTTAGTGGCATTAAAAGTGCGGCTACTTTAAATATACTTCGCGCATCCATGACCGTCACTGCCATTAAGTTAAGAGATTTGCTGTAGGATGTGCTGACGATAGGAAGCGCATCAGCTGTAAACGATGCGCTTCGCCCCTCAGCACATCCTACCTGTTATCTTAACTTAATGGCAGTGATCCATGACCGTGCGAAGTATATTATAGTTTTATGTAACTACTCACCGATAACTTGTGTTCATAAGCTTTTTCCCAAGTGGGAAGAATATTGGGATAAGGGGGAATAAAATAAGGCAACTGGCAATAAATAACCCACCCAGACTGCGCAGATTTTTTGTTTCTGATCAAACTATCTCAAGAGGCGCGAAGCACATGGATGTGCAAGTGTCGCTTGAAGCAGGATGCTGGTTGCGACCATAGCCAGCTACGTAACGATTGAGATGGTTTGAGCAGGGATAAAAAAGCCAGTAAGGTGGGTGGGTTATTTGTTGCTGGTTGCCTAAGCTCCCCCTTTATAATTTTAAAGAGAAAAACACTTATTTACCTTCCCACTTGGGAGAAGGGGTTCAGAGCGACAGTTACTTTTTATTGGGTGGCTAGTTACAGTTTATATTAATTATTTACAATGGATTGATTTTAATCACCCATTTAAACAGAGGTTCTTAGGTTAAATGTTACCTGTTATAGCCCTAGTCGGGCGCCCAAATGTAGGTAAATCTACATTATTTAATTACTTAACACGTACTCGTGATGCACTGGTAGCTGATTATGCCGGGCTGACAAG
>JALSLS010000084.1 GCA_026988195.1 Methylomonas sp. | reverse complement strand
CATATATGTAATCATCTCGCCGTCATGAATCAAGGTGAGATTGTTGAAATATTAGATGTAAACGCCCTACGTTCAATGCAAGCCAATCATCCATATACAAAAGAATTACTAGAAGCAAGCGTGCAAGATGGATAGAAGGTTAGAGGCTTAAAATAGGAGAGAAATTTTAGTATTAGATAAACTACATATCCAATCTAAAACTAAAATACTGAGTGATTATATTAAAAAATGTAAAAAAAGGGGGGATGGGTATTTAACCTTTTATCTGTGCTAGTTTGAGTTTGCGCTCAAATTAATTAAAAGAGAGTACTTAAGAGTTATTGCTTTTAGTGTTGAATCTGCCTGTTTCTAAATCTAGCTTTTGTAATTGCTTACTATTCTGGTGTTGCTTTGTGTCTGTAGTTTTCTTCTGTGGAATATTAAAATAGAATCTTAGTTTTTATCTCTGTGCATTTGTTTACGGCTATGGCTATACGTACGTTTTGATTTGAGTGCGTTTTTGTTGGGCAATGTCTTTCATTAGCGTATATTGTTACCATTATCGCATAACAATGGTGTTGTCTGGACATCGCTAACACAGCGGACTTTTTTCGGTTTTGTTTGCTCGGTTAGTTTGCCATAGATTTAAGGTTTAAAATTGTATGCTAGTTAAGTGGGTATTAGCCTTTATTCTCACTTTTGATATTTTGCAAATATTCAATTAGTATATGTACAGAAGTCATAGGGTTATCAGTATTATTTTTTTGTGATTCTTTTTCTGCTCTAATGGCATTACTTTTTGCATATTCGATCTGGTTCAGTAAAGAAGAAAAAACTTTTTCATTGCCTTTTGCGTATGTAGGCATAACTTCGGAAAGCTCTTTAAGAACCTCATTACACATACTTGAAGTTGCTGTAGAAACGTATGGTTTAGTTGTATACTTGAAATGAAGTAATATCCAAAATTCAAAGCAAGGAATGGAGTTTGTAGCAAAAAAAGTAAGTTTAGGATTTTTTAAAGATATTCTCTTAAGTGTTTCTTCATAACTATCATGGCTATCTCTATCAAAAACACAAAAGACTTTGTCAAAAGGGTCTCCCTTTCTCTTTTCAGCTTGATATAGTTCTACTGCACGCTCAAAAACGCTTTTAGGGCTTGAACCACAACTTCCATCTATAGCCACATTTGCACTGTTAATTTCGTAGGTATCAATTAACTCTTTGAAATAGTTTGGCTCTGTCTTTTCTCCCTCACAAACAATAAGAACTTTATCATAAGAGTCTCGTTTAGCTTTTTTACGTTCTAAATTATTGGCTAACTTAGCTTTGCGCTTGTGAAATAAATCTTGAGATCCCATTAATGTGCCTGATTAAAGTTGAGTTCTCTTACAAAGGGTAACGCTCCATAACGCCCAGATAAATAACCAGATTCAATATTTTCTCTTCCTTTTCTTGGGCTAAAATCAGTAAGTGGATACAATGAAGTAGACTGTATCTTATCTTTTTCACAGAACCAGATTTGATCCCTTCTAAAAACATCTTGATTTAAAATAGAAGTTTCATGTGTAGTAAAAATTAATTGTGCATTACGTGGGTTCGTCTTATTGCTATGAAAGAGATCAACTAAATACTTTACCAGCTTAGGGTGGAGGTTGTTATGAAGCTCATCAATTACTAATGTATACCCATTTTCCAATACATCTAACCATGGTCCTGCTAAAGAAAATACTTGTTGTGTACCATCAGATTCTTCATCTAACTCTAAAGCAATAAGTTTGTCAGTTGTTGTTTTATGAATAGTCTTAATGTTTATAATATCCTTGTTTTTCAGCTGCTTAATAATTTCTTCTTTAGCGGAATTTGGAATTTTATCTGGTAAAAAATCAGGGTCAAACTTTTCTTTTTCAATTTGAATATCGTGGATATTTAAATCAGCAGCATTTAAAAAGGTAAGAATTTTATCTTTACCTTTTTCAGTATCGCAAAGTGAAACTGTATAGCCTGGACCCCAGCCACCAATAACAGTGCTCAATCTTAAGTTCTCTTTAAACCAGTTAAAAATAGGTTTAAGCTGTTCACTATTTAATTGAACTGCTGTAGATAAAAATAAGGCATTTACACGGGTAGCATTTTTCCAGACGGATTTCTTTCCTGTTAATGAATCACCAAATTTATAATTAGCCCTTTTTTTCTTCTCATCATAAATACGAGAGAACCACCTCTGTGCCCTACCTTTTGGAAATGCAATTAGCCATTCGTCTAAAATATTGGTCTTCGTAGCTGTAAACCCATACTGGTAACGGATTCCTTCTTTAATAAAAACCATTTCAAACTCGGAGGGTTCAGAAGAAGTCTTTTCATCAAATAAAAAAGGTGTTACGGGTAGCTCATCTCCTTCTTGGCTTAAAGATGCAGACTCACCTACTATTGTTTTCATTTCAAACATTGCACGTATAATATTTGATTTACCTGCAGCATTTGCGCCATAAATAACTGCAGAGCGAACCAAAGATGTATTTTTTAGAGTGTTTGGAGAAAAGCTATTAGTATCACTTAGCTCATCATTTTTGGACTTCACAAGACTAAGAACCTGCTCTTCTTTAATAGAACGATAATTTTTAACTGTAAATTCAATTAACATATTTTTTAACCAGTTTTACTTTATTTTTTGACAATTATAACCAAGAATAGCACTTAAATCAAAATAGATACTGAAAAAGTTAAAAGTGGCACCCAGTGCGCCAAGCGAAGCTGGCGCTAGATCAAAGAGTGAAATTCTCTTACACAGTAAGGCGTAGTGAACCGCTGTGCCCCGAGTTATGGGTTGTTTAGTACGGTAGGTTGGGCTTCGTACCTCAGCCACAAGCTACAGAAAATTTTAGTGTTAGCTAAACCACATGTTTAACTCAACACCCAATAACAGATAATAAACAGTGACGCTAAAGCGTCGTCTCCGACTAAAAAGTATAAAAAGAGGAGGGGATGGGTTGTATAGACTGTAGATACCCATCCCCCCCTGTTTTTACATATTTTGATAATATCAGGGGAGGGCGTTTCATCATTTATAATTCTAAGAATAAACTTGCTGGGTCTTCTAGCGCGGTAGGTTGGGCTGACGTTAGGAAGCCCAACAAAAGATAATATAAAAAGGGCATCCATAACTTTATCCGTCATAAAACACTGTTAATCGGTATTTTAATACCTGAATTCGATGGGAGTCCTTTTTATTTTTTGATCCACATGCCCCTTAGCGAGGCGTTATGCTATCAAAAACTAAAAATCTGTCACCTTGATACTATGTCACTTAGTGCTATAATAAAAAGATGAAACGGCTAATGACTAAAAAATTCTCAAAATGGGTACAGAAGCAGAATATTCCAAATGGTGAATTATTTAGAGCAATCGAAGAAGTAATTGAAGGTTCGTACGAAGCTAATCTTGGTAGTTCTCTGATTAAAAAACGTATTAGGTTTCAAGGTCAAGGAAAGAGTGGTAGCGGAAGAAGCATACTTTGCTTTAAAAGCAACGATAGAGCTATTTATATTCATGGATTTTCTAAAAATAGCCAATCAAATATAAGTACTAAAGAGCTTATTATTTTAAAAGAGTTTGCCAAAGTTATACTGGAATTATCTCCAGAGGCTTTAGATATAGCAGTTAAAAATGGTGACTTTATTGAGGTAACAGAATTATGAAAAATTCAATTGCAGAATCAGTTACAAGTACAATCAAAGACTTAAATAAAAGTGGTTTAGTTGATGATATTACTATGAAGAATATTGAAAAGTTGTGCCTTCCTGAGGTACGGGAGTATTCTCCTGAGCAAATAGTTTCTATTCGTAAAAAACTAAAACTAAGCCAATCAGCCTTAGCTAGTGTTTTTAATATTAGCCCATCCACCGTGCAAAAATGGGAGGGTGGAAGTAAAAAACCAACAGGTGCTTCTCGCAAGCTTCTTGATGTTGTAGATAGAAAAGGTATTGAGGCACTAATATAAAAGGCATAACAAAAACCAATATCTTATCCCCTGCTATCCGCATTGGACTCATGGGTTCACGGTAAACTTGTAGTACGGTAGGTTGGGCTTCGTACCTC